>NZ_JBNNSR010000011.1:0-109865 GCF_050277925.1 Peribacillus sp. NPDC097264 | reverse complement strand
GGTACACTCTTTTTTGCGTTAGTTCAGAAATGATTGCATGTAATCGTTCTAGAGGAATTAAAATTCAGAAACATCGATTTCGGAATACTGCGAATTAAAGCTTTTAGGCAGACGGATTTCTAATGTACCGTCTTTATATTGTGCAGCAGCACCTTTTTTCTTAACGAGAGCAGGCAATGTAATCACATGTCGATCCGATGCTTCTGGTATACCTTCAACGATTGATTGATTAGAAGTATGTTTCAGTTTCATTTGTTTGAGCCAGGCTTCATCCTCGATGGGTATTCTTATGAAGACAAATGAATGCGTTTCGAAAACTTCTGAATGTAAGGGGTGTTCTGAAGGCTTATTATCCTTTTGGAAAGGATTATTAGCTTGGTTCGTCATTCCTTGCATATTTTCTGGTATGACTTGTGTAAATACCTTTTCAATAAAGGTCTGTACATCACTTTGCTGCATATTCTTTAAGAAGTCTTTTTGATTTGAGTTTTTCTGGAAAGAAAAAAGTGAATTCCAAGGAAACATATTGAATTCCTTTCTCCTGCATTTCTGGTGACAGGGTTATTTTTGTTATTTTATGCAGGCTCAAACCCATGGGTTCATTTTTCCGGTATGTTAATTTTTAGGAAAATAACCCATGCCTATGTATAATATAAAATAAAAATCATTTGGTAAAGAGGGATGCCTGTGGATGAAAAAGTAGCTGTTATTACGGGAGGAGCAAAGGGAATCGGTAGAAGGACTGCCTATTCCCTAGCAAGTATGGGGGCGTCAATAGTCATCACCTATCGGAAAAGTCAAAAGGAAGCAAAAGCATTGGTACAAGAATTGAGGGAAATTTACTCAGTAAAAGCATTGGCAATTGAAGGCGATGCTTCAGTTGAGAAAGATTGCAAGAGCCTGGTGGAAGTGGTTATGGATACTTTTGGAAGAATCGATTTCTTCATCCATAATGCAGGACCTTATTTGCATGAACGAAAATCCATGACCGAGTATAGCAGTGAAGAATGGAATTACATGATGAACGGTAATCTAAATGGTTTTTTCTTTATGACAAAGGAAATCATCCCTCATATGCGAAAGCGAAGATGGGGTAGGATCATCACGCTCGGTTTTGACCGTTGTGAGACGGCACCCGGCTGGATTTACCGCTCGGCGTTTGCTGCTGCAAAAAGCGGGTTGACCTCTTTAACAAGAACATTGGCATTAGAAGAAGCAACCAATGGAATCACGGTCAATATGGTCTGTCCAGGGGATATCGTAGGTGCATGGAAGGAAGCCGAGATTTTTATGGCCAAGGGGGAGAAGGATGAGTTGGTCCCGGTAGGAAGACCCGGAACAGGAGAAGACGTTGCACGAGTCATCACCTTTTTGTGCGAAAATCAATCTGATTTCATTACCGGAAGCGTCATTCCAATCACAGGCGGAAGTGATATTCTAGGTAAAATCAATAAGAAGTAATAGGATAGATAAAGATAAGAAAAGGTGAAGAAAGGATAAATCCTTTTTTCACCTTTTTAAGCGGTTTTATTGAATTTTATTTGCTGAATGTATCGTAAACGAGCGGCCAGACCTATTGCTCCTAGTGCCAAACCGGAGATTAAACCGACCCAATATCCGAAAGCTCCCATTTCCGTAAACTTAGCAAATAGATAGCCTATAGGCAGTCCGAGTGCCCAATAGGAGACAAGTGACATAGCGAAAGTGACATTGACATCTTTGTATCCACGTAGTACTCCCTGAATGGGTGCCTGCAGGGCATCGGATATCTGAAAGAAGATGGCATAGATCAAAAAATGGGAAGTTAGTGCAACTACAGCGTGATCTTTTGTGTAGAGAGCAGCTACAGGTTCCCGGAAGAAAAATAGGATAGCTGAACTGACGAGGGCCATCGACAGAGCCATGATTATTCCTATCTTGCTGTATTCACGGGCGTCATTATATCGTTTAGCACCAATTTCATATCCTATGACAATGGTTAGGGCCATAGATATACTAAGCGGCATCATATAAAGCAATGACGCGAAATTCATCGCAATTTGATGTGAAGCAATAGTGATTGTATCATATTTACTCATGAACAGGGTAACGGCTGAGAAAATGCTTGTTTCGAAAAAGATGGCCAATCCGATAGGGACGCCTATCTTTAATAGGGACCGCCATTCAATCCAAGATACCCTGAAAAATTCATGGAAAACGAGATAGGAAGAGAACGGATTCATTTTCACCACGACTAAGATGGCAATGATAGCGATTAACCAATAGGTAATCGCGGTGGCATAACCAGAACCGACCCCTCCAAGTTTCGGAAAACCAAATTTTCCGTATATGAGAAGGTAATTGAACACAACATTTATCGGAAGTGCGATCAACGTAATAACCATCGAAATTCTTGTTTGACCCAGTGCATCAATGAAGGATCTTAAGGCATTGTATATGAATAATGGAACAATCCCGATTGATAGGGCAACCAGATAGTCATGCGCGACCCGGTGGACAGTTGAATCCAAATCCATGGCATTCAAAATAGGGTTTAAAACAAATGACCCGACGACTAAAACTATGACGGCTAAGGATATGGCCAAGTATATGGCCTGCATCACTGAAAAGGATACCAATTTTGTACGTCTTGATCCGATTAGCTGTGAGACGACCGGAGTCAAGGCAATCAAAATGCCACTCAATCCCGTATAGACTGGAGTCCAGAGCGAACTTCCTATCGAGACGCCGGCAACATCTTCGGTACTGTATTGGCCCGACATCATCACATCAAAAAAAGTCATGGCATAGAGACTGATTTGGGTGATGAGGATAGGTATCAAAATATAAAATAACAAACGGATCTTTTCTGACTTTTTATAAGTTTGATTCATCGATGTACCTCGGTGTATGAAATTTTTTCACAATGAAAGAATTATATCATAAAATCCCATGAACATTTTGATTTTATTTAAGGCAAGATATAAAAAGGGACTGCCGGTATTTAGGCAGTCCCTTTTGTCAGTCATGCATGGATTGAAAATCGTTCATGTCTGCTGTATGCGAATCGGTTTGTAGGATGAATGCCTGAGAAGGGATGGCAATCTGGACATCTTCTTCTTCGAGGATATCCAAAATCTTAAAGTTGATATCTTCTTTGATGGCTAAATACTCCCCATAGTTGGTTTCGTTTGAGAAGAAATACAAATAGATGTTGAAACCCGTATGGCTGAACTCATCAAATTTCACCAGTATGGTTTCGGGATGGACTTCCGGATGGTCAGTAAGCATTTTTTCAACTCTCTTAATGACATTTTCCAACTTGTCCTTTGGCGTTGTGACATTCACGCCTAAATGAAAAGCAATCTGCCTTTTGCCCATCTTGGACCAGTTGATGATTGGTTCATTCGAAAGGGTGGCATTCGGAACCGTAACGAGAGCCTGCGCAAATGTACGAACCTTCGTACTACGAAACGTAATGTCCTCGATCGTCCCTTCGACACTTGGTGTTTTAATCCAGTCGCCGATAGTAAAAGGTTTTTCGGTAACGATAACGATTCCACCGAAGAAGTTACTGACAGTATCCTTTGCAGCAAGGGCAAAGGCTAGACCTCCTAGTCCAAGACCTGCAACAAATCCATTGACGTTAAATCCCCATTCTTCCGCAATAATTGATGCTCCCAGTGCCAAGATAATCAATTTAATGATTTTCGTTAAGAACGGCATCACTATTTGATCGACTTCAAGTCCGAATTTACTAACTAACTTAGGGAACAAGATGGTTAAAATCGAGCTGATATTGAAAATCGTCCAAAAGAACAAGAAGACAAAGACCGAACGGTATATCTTCGACCTCATAATTTCTGATGGGATGTCAATTGGAAAGTAGTGCATCGAAATGATGATCCCTATCAAAACGATGAGCCATCTTACTGGTTGCTCAATGGCTAGCATTAGGTTGGCGGCAAATTCAATTTTTCTTTTTTTTGCGATTTTAAGGAAAAATTTGAAAATATAAGTAGTGAATGCTTTCCTTAACAAAAGGACCAGAAGGAAAATAATGATAGAAATTCCTAGTTGTGTCCATGCATCAATTCCTTCAAATTGATTAAGAGATTCAGAAACTTCTTGCAATGTAATGTTCCTCCAATGTATTCTGTAGAATTGTAGAATACTAAGATTATAATATATTCAGAGTGAAAATGAAAAAATAATCGCTCATTGCATTTATTACGTTATTCTATATCATTGTTTGCATTTTCGAGTAAATATACCCTTGAAATGTGGTACTATGGATGGAAAGTGATTTTTTAAGTTTGGAAGGTGGAAATTTTGACTAAGAAAGTAGTGTTTACCGGTGGAGGTTCAGCCGGTCATGTGTCAGTTAATGCAGCAATCATCCCGGAATTTTTAAAACACGAGTGGGATGTTACTTATATCGGTTCTAAAAAAGGGATTGAAAAAGATATCATTGAAAAGGAATTTCCTGAAATTCGATATGAAACGATTTCAGTTGGTAAATTCCGGCGGTACCTTTCTGTAGAAAATGCAAAAGATCCTTTCCGTGTAATAAAGGGGATTTTTGACGCAAGAAAGATTTTAAAACGAACTAAGCCTGACTTCATTTTCTCAAAAGGTGGATTTGTTTCGGTTCCGGTCGTATTGGCAGCAAGGATGTTGAAAATCCCCATAGCGATTCATGAATCTGACTATACACCAGGGCTAGCCAATAAAATTGCCATGCCGCTTGCTTCTAAAATATTCACGACATTTGAAGAGACGGAAAAGGACTTGCCAAAAGATAAGGCCATGTACCTTGGGGCGGTACTACGTGATGGGATATTCACAGGTAAACCTTCAAAAGGCAAGGCCATTTGTGATTTCACGAATAGCAGGCCCGTATTATTGGTCATGGGCGGCAGTCTTGGAGCGGTTAAAATAAATAACTTGATAACGGATAACTTGGATCAATTATTAAAGGATTATCAAATTATTCATATTTGTGGAAAAGGTAATGTCAAGTCGGAACTTAAGCAAAGAGGGTATGCCCCATTTGAATACGTACATGAAGAACTATTCGATTTGCTAGCGTGTGCTGATGTTGTTGTATCAAGAGCAGGTTCGAATTCAATTTTTGAATTCCTCGGCCTACAAAAGCCAATGCTACTTATTCCGCTTAGTGCGGCCGCATCCCGTGGGGATCAGATTTTAAATGCTGCAAGCTTTGAAAAGCAAGGCTTCTGTAAGGTGATTCAGGAAGAGGAATTATCAGATCAAGTCTTTAACCAGGCACTTCTTGATCTAGTCAATAATTCCGACGCATACCAAACGAAAATGCGTCAAAAGCGTCCGTTCAAAACTGCGGCGGAAATGTATGAATTGTTGACGAATGTAATGAAAAGTAAAAAGTAGGTTATTATTTCCCTTCCTCAAGCATATCTTTTTTCGAAAAGAGGAGGGGGAAGGATGGCTCACCAATACTCGAAAGGATGGTTCATTCAGCAGTTAAAAACTGCAGGAATCAGTTATCATCCTATTGAACGAAGAAAGTTAGAATTGTATAAAACCTATGAGTTAAGACATTTATATGAACTCACTAAAAAAGAAAAAACATAAGGGAGCCGCAACGTATTCTACGTTGCGGCTCCCTTATGTTTTTTCTTGAAGTGTCTTTTAGAAATAGACCCTATAACTTTTCTTTTTGGATATATTCCTATTACACTGCAAATGCTATTTATTATTCCAAAACAATGAATGCTTTATAGTTATGGATAAAACTTTTCCCTTATGGAGTTTAAAATATGACAAAGATTAATTTTAATTCTTCACTACCGATAGTCATCCTTTCGGTAGGATTGCTGAACCACGTTATGATCATTCCTTTGGTATTGGATGTGGCAGGAAGAGATGCTTGGATATTTGCTGTTCTCACAGGTGTTTTATCTATTGGTTGGGCGTTCCTTCTGTATTGGATTTTAAAGAAGAAAAAAACGGAGCATCTTTTTCCCTGGTTGGCAAATCGAATGGGAAAACGGTTTACAAAGGTAATATGTTTTGTGCTTTCAGTATATTTGATCACGATCATCTTGACGACGGCTAAAGATATGGTTGACTGGGTCCGTACCACGTCCTTGCCAGAAACACCTTCAATCGCCATTATTATACCTTTTGCGTGTATATGTGCCGTGCTTGCGTATTCTAACCTTAAGACCATTGCCATTAATTCAGCGATTTTATTACCCATTGTGATTGTTTTAGGTTTCTTTGTAGCTACTGGTAATATACCCGAAAAAAACTATGATTTTCTCTTTCCACTATTTGAGCAGGGTTATTTTTTTGGGATTAAATCAATGTACTACATTGCAAATGGATATCTGGAGTTGATTATCGTTATATTATTTCAGCATCATCTTTCAAATGGAGAGGCCATTAAACTGAAAACGGTATTGGGGATGATGGCCATCATCACGGTATTAATCCTTGGCCCGCTTACCGGTGCCATTATTGAGTTCGGCCCAATTCTTTCTAGCGAAATGCGATATCCGGCTTATGAACAATGGCGCTTGTTGACTATCGGGAAGTACATTGCCCATACAGACTTTTTTTCCATATATCAATGGATTGCTGGCGCCTTTATTCGGGTATCAATGGCGATGTTTTTACTTCCGGATTTATTAAGAGTAAAAACAGCGAATATGAAGAAAGGGATCCTGTTAGTCCTGGCAATAATGATGATTATTATCAATGTAATTCCCTTAAGCGATATTCATTTTTATACATTCTTAAAGAACTATTATTTTCTGGGTACTTTCTTTTTGCTCATTATTCTTATTCTTTTATTTACAGTGGCAGCCAAGATGAAACCTAAACGAAAGGTGGTTCCTGATGAAACGATTCAAAAGCGCCCATGATAAACCATACTATTATACGGAAGAAGTTTTTCGAGAACTTTTCAAGAATAGTTCGGATATTTTATTTAGGGTAATGGAAAGTGAACAGAATAAAAAAGCGAACATCCTCTTATTTTATTACCCTGGAATGGTAGATACAATTGAATTGAATAATAATGTATTGCAATACATTCACGTTATGCTGGAGCAAAAGGATGATCATGAAAAGCTCGAGCCTCCATTTCATCCTTCTTTGACTTTGACAGAGCTTTCTTGCGGTCCGATTGATAAAGAGGACATAAGTAGACGGGTATTCAGCGGGGAAATCCTTATTTTTTTCCAAGTAACACAGCAGCTTTTTGCATTACCTTTACCAGACATTCCAAACAGGAGTCCGGAGGAATCTTCATTTGAAATTTCTCTTCGGGGCCCACGGGATGGGTTTGTGGAAGATCTTGCAACGAATGTGGCTCTCATACGTAAAAGGATGCGAACAGCTTCGCTATCCTATGAAGAGTTTACCATTGGGAAGAGCACCCAAACAAAAGTCGCCCTAATGTATATAGAGAACATAATAAATCCTGAACTTGTTAAGCTGGTAAGGAAAAGACTGAATGAAATTGATATTGATGTATTGATTAGTAATCAACAGCTTGAGGAGTTGATCTCAAAGGCAAATTTCAGGCTGTTCCCACTGACTCATTATACGAGTAGACCCGATTTTTGCGTGGGATCATTAAACCAAGGCAGGTTCATTGTACTTATGAATGGTTCACCCACCGTCATCATAGCACCGACAACATTATTGCTTCAGATTAAAGCGGCCGAAGATTCAAGCCTTCCTTTCATATTCGTTTCTTTAGAAAGGCTTCTACGAGTCTTTGGATTGGTGTGTTCTATATTGCTTCCAGGTTTTTGGGTGGCATTATCGGCGTATAACATAGACCAATTGCCTTTTCCTTTACTTGCAACAGTCAGTATCTCCAGATTGGGACTACCTGTCTCTGTTGCGCTTGAAATGTTTCTCATGCTAGGGTTATTCGAGTTGTTCCGTGAATCGGGAGTACGGTTACCTCAAGCAGTTGGCCAGACTGTTGCAGTCGTTGGTGGTTTGATCGTCGGTGACGCAGCAATTCGTGCCGGATTGACATCTCCAACAATGCTTGTCATCGCTGCAGTCACGTCAGTGGCTTCCTACACCTTGGTTAATCAATCTTTGACAGGGGTCGTATCAATCATCCGTTTATTAATCTTAATACTTAGTTCTATTCTGGGTATTTATGGTTTACTTATTGGATTTATATTCGTCACTTTTTGGGTTTCCTCTCTCGAGTCGTTTGGAGTACCTTATATGAATGAACTTTCACCTCCAAGTCTTTCGAAAGTTTCAGATGCTTTTATAAAAATCCCATGGAATGTTAAGAAAAGAACTAAAGGCGCTCTAGACCAAACGGAAAAGGGGGAGTAAACAGTGACACGACGATTGTCGAAGCTTTTTCTCATCTTATCGGCCTTTACACTTTTAACGGGATGTTGGGATTATAAGGATATTCAGGATATCCATTACGTGACTACTTTAGGAGTGGATTATCTTGATGGCAAGTATGAGGTATATGTACAGTTGGTTGACTTATCTGGTGTAGCCAAGCAAGAAAACAAGAGTACAGAACCGGGAAAGGTGTATGTCGGGAAACATTCAGGGAAATCCATTGCCGAGGCAATAAACCATTTGTATCAGTCGGCACAACAACGATTATACCTTGGTCAAGTTTCGACCTTTGTGTTGACGGATAGGGCGTTAAAGCACAATATAAATGATATAATTGATGCCGCATTCAGATATAATTTGATTCGGTATTCAAGTAATATTTTTGCGACGAACAAGCCATTGGAGGAATTGTTTGCTATTAAAGGTTTTTTCAATTTAACGCCTTTATATTCAGAGCTGCATTTTCCAAAAGCGGTTTATGAAAACATTTCCTATATTAAACCGATTTCATTGAGAACCTTTATTTCCACTTACAGGGACGTTTCGATAACTACGATCCTTCCGACGATTTCTTTTAGTGAAAAGGATTGGACCGAGGACAAGAAAAAGCGCAGGACTTTCATGATTGACGGAGCTTTTGTCCTGTATTATAAAAAATCGTTAAATTGGTATTCCATTGATGATTTAAAAGGATTGCGCTGGGTAACGGAAGACACGAATAGAACACCACTTGAATTTAAAAAAGGTGACGGCACAAATTACATCTCATTATCCCACCCTAAAGTGAAAATCAAACCGTTCATTAAAGATAATGAAGCTAAATACAACCTGGATATACATATTAATGGGAGTATCTTGGAAATGTCAAATACAGAACCTTTAAAGAACTTTGAAAATGTAGTTCAAGACTATATAAGAAAAGAAATTGAAAAGACATATAAAATAGGCTTAAAACGGAATGGAGATCCACTGGGTCTGGGGAGAACTCTATACCGTAAAGAATTGAAATTTTGGCAAGCTAAAGGCTTTAAGGAACCAAATGATTATTTGAAGGGAAATTCAATTGACCAAATTAACATAACAGTTAACCTGACCAACGCTGGTACACTTGATTACCATCCGTTTAAAAGTTCAAAATTGCCTGGGAATGATGGGCAATAGGAGGTCCTCAGTCAGAATCTTTTCATAAAAAATCCACATCGGCAAATGACGATGTGGATTTTTTATCATGCTAGAGAAAATGATTAATTAGTGGAAATAAGCATGAAATGATGATGCCGGAAAGGGCCATTGCCGCACCTGCGACCGCTCCTGTAAATTCACTTTCCTGTGTTGCTTGGGCAGTCCCAAGTCCGTGTGCAATTGTGCCATAAGCAATGCCACGGGCGAAAGGCATCGTGACGTTCAGTTTATCCATCAATTTAGGTGCGATCATCGTGCCTAAAACACCGGTCAAAATGACGAAAGCTGCAGAAATATTAGGGTTTCCGCCATAAATTTTGGTGATTTCCACGGCAATAGGAACTGTAATGGACTTAACCGCCAATCCCTGAAGGATATAAAGCGGAAGTGTTAAGGCTTTGGCGATGGTTAAGGCAAGGGTTAATGTCACGGCAAGACCCAGAACCATGCCGCTGATTGCTGGTATCGCATATTTTGCGATTATGGCTCTATTTTTATAAAGAGGAACGGCCAACGCAACAGTAGCCGGTCCTAAGAAATACGTGATGATGTCTTTGCCTGGGGTATAGTCATTGAAATCCAACCCACTTATTAGCAACGCGAGAATAATAGTGACTGTTCCAAAAAAAACAGGCGTTGTAAAAGGTGAAGGATGTGTACTGTATATTTTCCTACCGATAGCATAGGCTATGATCGTAATCATTATACTATAAAGTGTGATGAATGTTGTCACGCTGTTTAACCTCTTCTCTACGGGAGAACTTTTGGACGACCAGGGATGATACGATGAACCCGATAATCAAACTGATTAGCAGTGTTAGGGCTAAGGGAAGTCCGTATTTTAGAAAGAGCCACCCCATGGTCATTAAGCTTACAGAAATCGGAATGAAGAAAAAGGCCAGATGTTTGACTAAAAAGGTTGATGTAATATCAACCCACTCCACTTTTAAAATTTTAGTTTGTAATAAAATGAATAATATAAGCATGCCAATTACGCTTCCTGGAATGGGCAAACTGAAGAAATTGGATAAATAAATCCCTAGTTCACAAATGATAACCAACAGGAAAAGCTGGATGATAAAAAGAATGATTTTTTTCATAATTAGATCCTTTCCATGACTATTTGAATGTATTTAGTAATTGGTCAATTGTATTTATTATAGAAAAAGATTGAGTAAATTAATAGGGTATATGCTTATTCGGCCCAGAAAAGTTGTACTCCATATGGCTAAAAGAGGGGGAAATGTAAATAAACATAAAAAAACGTCCCAAATCCGGGACGCTTCCGTTTTCTGTATATAAATGATAGGGTACCTTTTCTTTCGTAAGAAAGAGTTGGCATGCCTTTATTAAGATTAAGCTTCAAGTAATTGCTGGTCTTCATCATTATCCTGTCTAAGGATATGCAAGGTGTATAAATCCTTGGGAATTTCAAATAAATCATAAATGTCTTCCTCTTGATTTATTTGATTATAGAGAGCTTTTCTGGTTTCATTTGCCTTGACCGCATAAGGAAGCTTTTCGGCTGCTTTAATGGAACGGATATTTATTTTGCGAATCCTCATAAAAACCGTTTCCATGCCGAGCTCAAAAAATAATTCCTTGAAGAAGGCGTCTTTGGCAACGACATTATACCCTTTACCATGAAAAGGTTTTCCAAGCCATGTACCTAGGAACCCAGCTCCGTTTTCAATATCGTATAAAGAAATACAACCAACGGGATTTTCCCATTCATCTAAGATTGTTCGTGAAATGAGCTCACCTTTTTCTTCAGCCTCAATCGTTTGCTTAGTAATGAATACATATTCTTCATATGAATCTACTTTATGGCGCACGAAAGGGAAGACATCTGGATGAGTCATGTGTTCATAAAGAGAAAAACAATCTGCAAAATCTCTCTTTTTTAACATTTCCGTCCCTCCGTTTGAGGGCAGTCCTTATGCGTAGCCGCTGCCCACCCTCGAAATTTTTTAAGTCGTTCATCAAAAAATTTCGGGGTGGGAATCGAACCCACTAGAACCGGAAACCGGTGGCGCACCATTTGCCTTCCCTATTTTTATTTTCAGAAAGTATTTAAATCTAAAGAACCTTACGAAGGTATAATACTAAAAAATAAACGGTTTGGGAATAGGTTTTTTGCCTTTTTTTTTCGTCAATTTCCAACTTTTTTTTGAAGGTGGAAATTGGGAAGGTTTTGGTTGGTATTCAACTTGATTTTGAGCCCGATTGTCAGCATTTCACTAAGAAAAGTTGCTTTTTTATTTTGTTAAAATCGTCCAGTGAATTGCATGAATAAAATTATCGTACCGAGTGCCCAGACGTACATGGAAAACATCTTCAAAGATCGTTTCTTTAAGAAATCAATCATCCAGACTACGGCTATATATCCAAAGATTGCGGCAGCGAGGGTACCTATCAAAAGAGCCATGAAAGGGATCCTTTCAACCTCTCCCGTGAAAATGGGTTTCATCTGAAAGACGATTCCTCCGGCAATGGCAGGGATGGAAAGTAAAAAAGAAAAATAGGCGGCTGTTGCCCGGTCAAGCCTGCAAAAAAGACCAGCTGCGATGGTCAATCCGGAACGTGATAAGGCAGGCATGATTGCAGCCGCCTGAAAGGTACCGATGATAAAGGAATCTTTTATGGAGATATCATCTAGTTTCTTATTCCCTTTATTGACTCCATCGGCCCACCATAGAATCATTCCGGTTACGAGGAATTCCCAACCAATCGTCAACCCTGTTTTTGAAAGGCTGTCAAACCAGTCACTTAAAAGGAGACCGGCAATAACCGCCGGAAGCGTTCCTACTACCAGAAGAAGCGTCAATTTTGAGAATGGATTTTTCAATAAGAATATGATTTCCTCTTTGTAAACGACCAATAAAGCAAGTAAAGTTCCAATGTGTAGCATAGTATCTAGAAAGATGCCCGCTTCGTCAAGATGGAAAATATGCCTCCCCAGATATAAATGGCCTGTACTTGAAATCGGTAAAAACTCAGTTAAGCCCTGGATGATTCCAAGGATGAAGGCCTGGAATTCATTTAGCAAATATATCCCTCCATTCTTACGTGGACAATCCACTATTTAATCTGTATGCGTGGGAAGGGCCAACTTATTCGGTTTTTTATCCGTTAACGTTTTAAGATGGGGGAAAAAAGACTTACTTTTATTAAAAAAACATGTAAGAAATGAAACTAATTGCTTTTTGAATCGTATTATTTCATATAAGAAAGGAGGGACAGAACACATGCCCACTAAAGATGAAAGAGTGTTTGCTGCCCTAATATATGTAATTAGCTTTTTTACCGCCTTTGTCGGTCCTTTAGTCATATGGTTAGTTAAGAAGGATTCATCCCAATTTGTAGATTATCACGGAAGGGAATATTTGAACTTCTTTATCTCTTATACGGTATATTCCATCGTCGCTGGTCTACTTGTAATCATATTGATTGGTGCAGTACTATTACCGGTCATAGGTATAGCTTTAGTTGTATTTACAATCATAGCTGCAGTCAGAGCTTATGAAGGGGTCGACTATCGCATTCCCTTCATATTTAGGATTTTATAAGTTTTATACCGGGGATTCTGCTTAGGCGGATCCTTTTTTTTATGATGGAACAAGGGTCATTTACTAGCCGAGTATAATAAAAAGGAGGGGTTATCAATAAAGTATCGGCCATGAACCGAAGAGGCGAACTCATTGGTTATTATGAAGAAAACGGTACAAAGTCCCTCGTGAAGATCAATAGAATGATTTATAATTATGACAAGAATGAATGGATATCCATACAAACTTCAGCAGGGTTCTTATTCTTTTGAAATTATGAGTGGCACCGGAAAGAAGGTGGCTATCAAGTATGGTGCTCTCGAAGGATTGGGAAACGATATTCAAGGCCAATACACCTCTTCTTAGTTTCCCTTTGCGTATGGAGGAGGATTGCAAACTTGCGATCTGGGGATTGTGTAGCCGTACATCATCATCGTTCCTTTTAGCATCAGGTTAGCATTAGGCAATTTTTTTGGCTAATAGTCTAAAGATTTGATATAATCAAATAGTAATACATAATAGAATACATAGAAAAAGGGTGAAGGTATGAGTTTACTTAATGAAATTCTAGATTATAATGAGCAATTTGTTGAAAAAGAGGAATATGTTAAGTACAAAACAGACAAATTCCCTGAAAAGAAAATGGTTATCGTCAGTTGTATGGACACTCGCCTTGTTGAGCTGTTACCAAAATCAATGAATGTCAAAAATGGTGATGTGAAAATATTGAAAACGGCCGGAGCGATTGTTTCTCATCCGTTTGGTAGCGTCATGCGTAGTATCTTGATTGCTATATATGAATTGAAGGCGGATGAAGTGTTCGTCATCCCTCATCATGATTGCGGCATGGCTTCTGTCAATGCTGATGTTACGGTAGAAAAAATGGTAGAACGTGGCATTCAAAAGGAAACAATCGATACAATCGGAGCTTCAGGCATCGATATCAAGAGTTGGCTTCGTGGATTTGATGATGTTTATGAAAGTTTAAAAAATAGTGTAGAGGTTATTAAAAGCCATCCTCTGATTCCAAAGAATGTTCCTGTCCATGGACTTATCATTTCTCCGGATAAAGGCAAATTGGAACTGGTCGTTAACGGTTATGACCACATAGAAAAATAATAAAAACAATGTACCAAAAGCTGATGGAATCATCCCATCAGCTTTTTCATTTTTAAGAGTTTCTATTTATTTTTAAATGAATATTTGTTAAAATCACGAAGTGCAGTTTGTCACTTATACAAGCGGGTGGGCGAGGGACAACATAGTAAGGATACTACATGAAGAAAACAAATTTAGAAACGTTTTTTCATTTTTCCCAATATGGAACAAATGGAAAACGTGAAATTCTTGCCGGTGTGGTTGGTTATTTCACAATCGTATATATTCTCGTCGTGAATTCCCTGATTTTATCTGAAGCAGGTATACCTATTAATGGAGCGGTGATTGCAACCATTATCCTTTCCGCAGTGAGTTGTATCTTGATTGGGTTGTGGGCTAATGTACCAATAATCATCGTCCCCGGTATGGGCGTCAATGCCCTGTTTGCGTACACAATGGTTCAAGGAATGGGCTTATCCTTCCAATCGGCTCTGGGTGCTGTTTTTGTTTCGGGCCTTATTTTTGTAATCATCGCTTTTACAAAGTTCTCGAAAATGATTAATGATTCCATTCCAGGTTCCATAAAAGACGCCATTTCTGTTGGTCTTGGTTTATTTTTACTGTTAATCGGTTTGGAAAAGGGTGGGATTATTACAAGGGGTTCTTCATCGCTTCTTGGACTTGGTCATTTGAGCGACCCATCTGTTCTAGCAACGATTTTGACATTTTTACTTGCCATTGCTTTATTTATTAAAAATGTCCCAGGAAACTTTATGATTACGATCATCCTAGGTAGCTGTATAGCGTACTTTTTTGGCACGATTGAAATCTCGAATATCCATTTCTCTGGTTTGGATACAGCCTCTTATAGTGAACTCTTTTTTTCACTGTCATTTATCGAGGTGGGGCGAATTGAATTTTGGATAAGTGTTTTTGCGATGACCATGGTACTAACTTTTGAAAACATTGGTCTTGTACACGGACATGTGAACAGCATCGAACGTCCGGAGGCTTATAAGAAGTCTCTACAGGCAACGAGTGTCTCCGTTCTTCTTTCTGGCCCTATTGGTTCCAGTCCGACGGTAGCCACTGTTGAGACGGCTGCAGGCATCGCCTCAGGTGGAAGGACCGGTTTAACATCAGTCGTCACGGGGTTCTTGTTTCTTTTGTCACTTTTATTTATTCCGGTAATTAAGGTGATTCCGGATAGTGCCATTGCACCAATTTTAATCATTATCGGCATGCTCATGCTTGAAAATATTAAGAAAATGGACTTTAGCGATTATACAGAAAGCATCCCCGCACTTTTAATCATTACCTTCATTCCATTTACCTACAGTATTGCAGATGGAATGGCTTTCGGGTTTATTCTATACCCATTTCTGAAAGTGGTCACAGGTAAGGAGAAAGAAGTTTCAGGTCCAATGTATGTTAGCGCTATATTGTTTATTATCTATTTTATAATAGGTTAATATGAATTGAAGAGTCTGTGGAGTGGGTAGCATTACCTCCACAGGCTTTTTTTTGTATGGCAACTCGGCTTTCTTGATGGAATATTCGCTTAATTGGAATTTTCCCGATGACATGTTTGAACTTATAATGCTATGATAAAGAATATTTAAAATAAATGAACAGCATTGAGGATGTGACAGGATGTTAATTGAAGGTTTTAAAATTCATGGATCGGGTAATGATTTTTTAATTATTGATGAATTAACAACAACTCTGACCTTTACAGAGGCAGAACGCGAAAAATTAGCGAAGGTCCTTTGCAATAGAGAAAAGCTTGGAGCGGATGGCATTCTGTTTGTCATGAAAAGTGAGCATGCAGATGCCAGAATGCGGGTATTTAATGCAGATGGATCAGAAGCTTCCATGTGTGGTAATGGACTTCGGTGTGTGGCCAGGTATACGAATGATGTTTTAGGGCTTGATAAAATGACTGTTGAGACGATGAAAGTGAATTTACTCGTCGAAAAAACGGATGATATTTATGAAGGAATCCCAACCTTCAAAGTGGAAATTTCTCCGGTCAGCTTTCGGGTGAAGGATCTTCCACTTGTAATAGAAAGAGATCAATTGCTAAATCAGTTGCTTCCTGAATTGCATGATTCACTTCTATTTTCGGCATTGGCGGTCCCCAATCCACACTTGATCACTTTGGTAGATAGCAGTGTATTACAAAGTGATTTGCAGGAAGATCTAGCCACGAAAGTGAACCAACCGAATGACCTGTTCCCAGATGGAGTCAATGTCAGTTTTGTAAAAGAACTGACACCTGGGAGCATTTATGTTCGTACCTTCGAAAGAGGTGTAGGCTTCACGAATGCTTGTGGAACCGCGATGTCGGCTTCAAGTCTGGTTACTTGCTCGATTGGACTTAATTCGCTTGAACAGGAAATTTCCGTTTATAACAACGGTGGAAAAGTGAAATGTATCGTTCACCATGATGAAGAGAGTAATGCGTATTCCATTGACCTGATTGGAAATGCAACCTATGAGTTCAAAGCGTTGCTTGAAATAGACATCGATCAGCCAGAGGTTTTCACAGTGCTTGAAAAACATGAATATGAAGAGGAAACAAAATTATATGCAAAGATGCGGGATGAAGTACAAAGCTTTTTGAAAACGAAATGGTAAGGGACAAAAGGCTGTCAAATCAGTAAATTATTATAAAAAAAGAAAAACAGGTGAAGAAAAACGATTCGTTTTTCTTCACCTGTTTTATTTTTTGGACTTATAAGGCCCCTTTTGTTGTTTAAGGAAGGATAAAACCTCTAGAAATGCTGGGCCGTTATCAATCTGCCTGTAATTCTTGAAGGGGCAGCCCAACCTTTTGATCCTGTTAGGTACAGTTTCCACTGTATAATCTTCCAGTCTAAGGTTTTCATTCACTTCTTCCCATGATAAGGGGGTGGCTACCCCGGCGAAATGATTTCCACGAGGGGAATAAGGGACGATAATGGTTTTCCCTTCACTATGTTGGACAAAATCGAGATAAAGTCGATTTTTTCGATTTTTCTTCATTCTCTCTAAGGTAAAGTCATTTGGAAAGGAGCTTATTAAGTATTGACCAAGAAAATCAGTGAAAATATGTGTCTCTTTATAAGTAAAAGTATCTTCCGGTAGTGGAATATGAATCTGTAATCCCTTATTTCCTGAAGTTTTTACGAATGCTTCTATATGTAATGGAAGCAAGACTTTCTTTATTTCAAGAGCGGCATGAATCGCCAAGTTAAAATACTCAATCGAGGGAGGGTCAAGATCCAATACAATTTCATCTGGTTTAGTAGAGCCAGCTTTCTGAAATGGTGCATGGAACTCCAAGGCAAGTTGGTTGCCAAACCAAAGCAATGTTTCCAGTTCATTACATAGCATATACTCGATGTCTTCATTCAGGAACGTTTGAATCGATGGGGGCGCATACTCTGGCTTATTTTTTTGAAAAAAACGTTCAGGGTTCATTGCGCCATGAGGGTAACGAATCGTTGTCAGAAGTTTGTCGGCTAGAAAAGGCAAGAAATGAGATGACACCTCCCGTAAATATTGGAGGTATTCAACTTTTATCACCTTTCTATCCTTAAATGCCCAAATCGGTTTATCTGGTGATGTTATATGGACCGACTCCGGAAAAGTAAATTGACTGATAAGGAACCTCTCCCAAGTACATTCACTTGGTATCGTTTGCAACAGCCACTGGGAAAACTGAGGCTCCCGTAATTCATTTTCTTCATGAACATGCAGAAATTGCACTTCGATACAAATGGAAGGATGGAGGTAAAAGAACTTAGCATTCTCTTCTACGGCATTTTTTTTTATCAATTCGTGTAAAATGGTTTTATCCTGGGCACTCATGCCATTTTTGACGCTCCCAATCGGGGTGATTACACCGTCTTTATAAACGGAAATTGAAATATATCCGTTTTCTTTATGAAGAGCGGTGATAAAGCATGGGACTACCCTCCAATTTTTCACCTTGATCCAGGAGGTTGAACGTTTTTCGTGCCATATGCTGTTGATGTTCTTGGCTACAATCCCTTCCCCGTCCATGAGAATGACCTTATTCATCGCTTCATTTGCAGTATCATAGTTTCCAATCAGTTGGATCGGGCTTTCTTCATGGGGGCTAGGATTTTCTGGGAAATGAAGTTTTTCTCCTAAGCCCTTCAACATAGCTTTCCGTTCCGACAAGTTTTGTTTGGTAATGTCTTTTCCATTTAAGGTTAGTAAGTCAAACACTATGAATCGGCATGGGGAGAGAGTGGAAGCTTCGGATATCAATGTTTGGTTTCTCAAACGTCCACGCCACTGTATCTCGGAAAAGTCTGCCTTGGCTTCATTGGTTAGCCAAACTAGTTCTCCATCTAGTTGAAGGGGAAGTATACCTTCGAGGTTCAAGGTTTCTAGGAATTCACCGATTTCCGGAAAAAGAGGCAGCAACTCTTTTCCGTTCCGGCTCGTCAGCTTTGCCACTTTACTTTCTTCAATCGTTAAAATGGCCCGAAAGCCATCATATTTGACTTCATATATCCATTCCTTAGAACAAGGAGCTTCTGGATGATAGGTGGGCAACATTGGTTTTACCACATTTTTCCCTCCGTTCAATGCGTTTATTAGTATTTTCCCCATAAAATCTTAATTTTAAGAGTTGAGATATAATTTTTTTGAAAGAAATGGGAATGATAATAATAGTGAATCAATTAATCAACGATGAGGTGAGGAATTTGCATACAATATGGAAAGGCAGCATTTCTTTTGGTTTGGTGAATATCCCGATAAAGCTTCATGCGGCAACGGAAGATAAGGATATATCCTTACGAACTTTGCATAAGGAATGCCATTCACCGATAAAATATGAAAAGGTTTGTCCAGTTTGCCAGAAAGAAGTAGGCAAGGATGATATTGTTCGTGCGTTTGAGTATACAAAAGGAAAGTTTGTTGTCCTAGAAGACAATGAACTTGAGCAATTAAAAAAACAAAATGAAGATAAGGCAGTGGAAATCATTGATTTTGTTAAAATAGAGGAAATTGATCCAATCTATTTCAACCGAAGCTATTATATGTCTCCAAACGATGGCGGTACAAAAGCCTATTCTCTTTTGAGGGAAGCACTCTTGGAGTCAGGCAAGGTTGGTCTCGCTAAAATCATCATTCGTTCCAAAGAACAAATGGCTATCCTTCGGGTCGTGGATAACACATTGTTGATGGAAACCATTCATTACCCTGATGAGGTTCGTTCTGCAACCGACGTTCCTAATATTCCTGCTAATGATGCCATTGCAAAAAAAGAAATCGATACGGCCATATTATTAATTGATCAGTTGACATCGACGTTTGATCCGACTAAATACAAAGATGATTATCGAACAGCTTTGCTTGAATTGATTGAATCAAAGAAAACTGGCGAGAAAACCATTACAGCAAAATCTAAAGAACCCGTGGCCAATAATGTGACGGATTTAATGGCAGCTTTACAAGCGTCCATTGACAGGACGAAGCCGGAGAAAATGGTTGTAAAGAAAAAGACGACACGCAAAAGAGCGGAGCCTAAAAAGAAACAAGCGTAAAAAAAGCCTGAGCGAAGTCATATCGCTTAGGCTTTTTTTGTTTTATCCTAGAGGTAGTGTGGTAAATGAGGGAAAAGGTGGTGTCCGAGAATGCATAACTTTTTTAGCATACATATTTCAAAAAAACTTCTTTATATTGCCATGATGGCTGGTTTAATCCTAGTTTATTTTTTCATTTTTATTGAAATTGTGGAAGAACTGAAGGAAGGGGAGTTAATCGAATTTGATAAAATCCTTATCAATTTCATCCAAGTGCCCTTTAGTGAACAATTTATCAGCTTTGTGACTACGCTCACATTTTTTGGGTCGGTGACATGGATAGTCGTACTAATTGGTATATTTGCCTTGATTTTGGCCTTATACAGAAGAAAACAGCTTGCTTTATACTTAATAATCACTTCAGCAATGGGTGGGGTATTTAATTGGGGGCTAAAATATCTTTTTCAAAGGGAAAGACCCGATATCGCTCCATTATTATCCGTTTCCGGATATAGTTTTCCTAGTGGTCACTCTATGGCTTCGGTTATCGTTTACGGAAGCATTGCAGTTGTATGTTTACGAATCGTCAAAAGTAAATATATGAACGGCATTATATGGTTTTTGGCTTTTTTGGCTTCATTGGTCATTGGATGGAGCCGCATTTATCTAGGGGTGCATTACCCGAGCGATGTTGTGGCAGGTTTTGTTGCCGGAGCTGCTTGGCTAACGATATCGGCATGGCTGTTACGATACCTGGAATATAAGGGGCGAAAAAATAGAAGCTAAGGGGAAAATGAAGGCATAAGAAAATCACCAAAATTATCAAAAAAGTGGTGTACTGTGAGGAAAGTAATGATCGCACCTATAAATTTTCATTAAAAGAAGATCTCCTGTTCAATTTGGTAGTTACTTGTTAGGTATAAATAATTAGTAAGGATCTACAGTTTTCCACCCTTTTTAAAAGGAGACAAAAAAATTCGCCCCCTAAAGAGCGACAATGAGGAAATTAATCGTGAATCAACATATAGGCGACGGATTGTCTTTTTCGACTATATATTGTGTTCATATTCTATCATAATTAATTTGGAAATAGCAACTAAATTACTAAAACAAAGGGATTATTTTTATATCATTCTCTTTTCACATCGAATTTTATACCTAGTAAAGAGGTTATTGCTTTTTTTTTGGTATAATCAAATAATTGAATAGATTGAATATAAAGAATGTTTCTTTATTGCAATCTGGAAATTTAAAAGAAATGGAAGATGTCCAATGGAAAATCGTAAAATCATGTCTCTTCAAATTGGGATGCCAAAAGAGGAGGAGCTTTCGGGGGTAAAGATCAAAACGGCAATGGATAAGAAGGCCATCGACTATATCACCGTAACAAAATCAGGGATTGATAGGGATGGAGTGGGTAACAGAAAGTTCCATGGAGGGCCTGACCGTGCACTATGTTTTTATCCCTTTGAGCATTATGATTTATGGAATCGAACATTCAATAAGCAGCTTTCCATCCCTGCATTTGGGGAGAATTTGACGATTGCTGGAATGACTGAACGTCAAACGTTTATAGGCGATATCTATAGCATTGGCGGGACCGTTATTCAGATTACACAGGGGCGTATTCCTTGCTCGACCATCTCCCACTTTAACAAAGAGCCAGAGTTTTTGAAATTGGTGATGGACACTAATCTAACTGGCTATTTTGCTAGGGTTATACAAGAAGGGGTAATTGGCCAACAAGATGATATCGTGTTATTGGATCGGCTTCAAGATAAGGTTACGGTACTTTATGCAACGGATGTCATCCTTCATAAGCGTGATGGGGAGGAGGGGGCAATGTCCTTGCTTTCCATTGAATCCTTGTCGGAAGAATGGGGAGCCTTGCTTTCTAAAAGGATGTATCGTTAAAAAGTCTGAAGAAAATGAAAAAATGATAAATATACTCTTGAAATTATCAGATGATTCATGTAAATTAAATATAAATAAATTTTGAAATGTTTAGAAAATTAAACTTAATAAATCTTATCGAGAGAGGTGAAGGGACTGGCCCGATGAAACCTCAGCAACCAGCCTAGGCAAAGGTGCTAAATCCAGCAAGCAGAGCTTGATAGATGAGGAGAATGTTTCGAAAAAAGCCTTCTTCTTTGAGAAGGTTTTTTTTCTTTACTCTCACACTCATAGAAACTGACAAAAACCATAGTGTTTTTAAGAGAGGGTGTACTAATTGGATTTTCGTAGTGAATTGAAGGAAAGAATGCTAGTTGGAGACGGCGCGATGGGTACGTTGTTGTACTCCTATGGAATCGATCAATGTTATGAGGAAATAAATTGCACCAATACTGATAAAATTGAGTCTATACATAGGGCCTATTTAGAAGCGGGTGCAGATATTCTGCAAACCAATACATATGGTGCCAATTTCAATAAATTGAAACGGTATGGGCTGGAGGAAGAAGTCAGTCGGATCAATCGCCAAGGAGTCAGCATTGCTAAACAAGTAGCGAAAGGGAAGGCTTATGTTTTTGGTACAATTGGGGCCCAGCGTAGTATACGTAAATCGGATTTAAGTATAGAAGAAATAAAACGGGGTTTTCGAGAACAATTATACAGTTTGCTTCTGGAAGATCCCGATGGAATTCTTCTTGAAACATTCTATGATTTTGAAGAGCTTGAAACGGTACTTCAAATTGCTAAAAAGGAAACGGACCTGCCGATTATTGCAAATGTATCGATGCATGAACTTGGAAATCTTCAAAATGGATTTCATTTGAATGAAGCTTTTCAAAAGCTAGAGTACCTAGGTGCAGATGTGGTTGGGGTGAATTGTCGTCTGGGCCCCCATCATATGATAAGGGCACTGGAAGAAGTGAAATTGCCTATGCAGGCGTCGATTGCCATCTATCCTAATGCAAGTCTTCCAGATTATGTGGATGGGAGACTGGTCTATAAAGCGGAACCAGAATATTTCGGTTCAAGTGCACTCGAATTACGAAAACAAGGAGCAACCATTATAGGGGGTTGCTGTGGTACGACACCACTACATATACAAGCTGTGAACGAAATGATTGGCACTTTAGCGCCAGTCAAGGAAAAAATTACGAAAGCTCGACATATAGAAATTATTGAAGTGAATAACCAAAAACAAGAATTAGCTCTTCATGAAAAGGCAAAAACGGATAGAACGATCCTAGTTGAGCTTGATCCACCGAAAAAGTTAGGAATCGAAACGTTTATGGCAGGAGCTGAAGCCTTGAAAAAAGCTGGGGTGGATTCCATTACTTTAGCTGATAATTCACTTGCTTCACCAAGGATATCGAATTCGACCTTAGCCAATTTATTAAAGGCTGAATTAGGGGTGAATCCGATGGTCCATATTACGTGCAGGGACCGAAATCTTATTGGATTGCAATCCCATTTAATGGGGTTGCATACAGTCGGGCTGGATGAAGTTTTAGTTATCACTGGTGATCCTTCTAAGATTGGTGATTTCCCGGGGGCAACGTCTGTCTATGATTTATCTTCATTCGATTTGATAAGTCTGGTTAAGCAATTCAATGAGGGCTACTCCTATTCCGGACAAAGTCTAGGGAAACGGGCTAATTTCAAGATTTCCGCAGCTTTTAATCCAAATGTGAAATATCTCGATAAGGCTGTTCAGAGAATGGAAAAGAAAATCGCTTGCGGTGCTCATTCGTTTTTGACACAGCCAGTTTATTCAGTAGAACAAATAGAAGAAGTCTATCAGGCGACAAAACATTTGGAAACACCGATTTTCATGGGGATAATGCCCCTTACCAGTACGAGGAATGCCGAATTCATCCATAATGAAATACCGGGGATTAAATTACCTGACAGTGTACGGAAAGCAATGGCCTCAGCGGGAGCTGATCCAGTAAAATCAAGGATTGAAGCTATAAATATAGCAAGGGAATTGGTAGACGCAGCCCAAGAGAGGTTCAAGGGAATTTACTTAATAACGCCTTTCTTACGCTATGAAATGACAGCGGAACTTACTACATATATTAAGGATCATGATCGTAAACAAACATCTGAGGTGGCAGGACATGAGTAAAAGGGAAATTAACGTGCAATTACAATCAAAGATTCTTCTTCTTGATGGAGCAATGGGCACCATGATTCAAGCTGAAGATTTAACGGCCGAGGATTTCGGTGGAGAACAATACGAAGGGTGTAATGAGTATTTATCGTTAACCCGTCCTGAAATCATTCAAACCATCCATGAAAAATATTTAGCGGCAGGTGCCGATATTATAGAGACTAATACCTTTGGTGCCACAAGCTTAGTGCTGGAAGAATATCAATTAAGCACGCTTGCATATGAACTTAATAAAGTATCGGCAGAGCTTGCCGTAAAAGCATGTGAAAAATATTCAAGTGATAATTGGCCCAGGTATGTAGCGGGTTCCATGGGACCAACGACAAAAACTTTATCTGTTACAGGTGGAACGACTTTCGATATATTGACCGATTCATATGAGGAACAGGCACTTGGCCTTATAGACGGTGGGGTAGACTTATTACTCGTGGAAACCTGTCAAGATATGCTCAATGTAAAGGCGGCCTTTTCTGGAATTAGATCGGCCATCGCTAAAACTGGCAAGGAAGTACCGATAATGATTTCAGGAACAATCGAGCCGATGGGAACGACGTTAGCCGGTCAGTCCATAGAGGCATTTTATTTATCGGTAGAGCATATGAACCCTCTGGCTGTCGGTTTGAACTGTGCGACAGGCCCAGAGTTTATGATTGACCATATCCGTACTCTAGCAGATCTATCCGACAATGCGATTAGCTGTTATCCAAATGCAGGATTGCCTGATGAGGAGGGGCATTACCATGAATCTCCCACTTCCCTAGCCGAGAAAATGAAACAATTTGCAGAAAAAGGCTGGGTCAATATCATTGGTGGCTGTTGTGGTACCACTCCTGAACACATTAAAGAGCTCTCAAGAGTACTTAAAGATATTCAACCACGGAAATTACCTGAGGCTGCACATGGTCATGCCGTATCTGGCATCGAGCCGCTTATTTATGACGACTCAATGCGACCCCTGTTTGTCGGAGAGCGAACGAATGTCATTGGATCTCGTAAATTCAAGGAATTGATTCGTGCTAAGAAATACGAACCAGCAGCGGAGATTGCCCGGGCACAAGTTAAGAAAGGTGCGCATGTCATTGATATCTGTCTGGCAGACCCTGATGGAGATGAGTTCGGTGACATGAAAGAATTCATTGAAGAGGTCGTCAAAAAGGTTAAGGTCCCTTTAGTCATCGATACAACTGATGAAGACGTTCTTGAACAAGCCTTGAAACATTCCCAAGGGAAGTCCATCATAAACTCAATCAATCTCGAAGATGGTGAAGAAAGGTTTGAAAAAATCGTTCCACTTATTCATCAATACGGTGCGGCTGTCGTAGTAGGAACGATTGATGAAATTGGTATGGCGGTAGACGCCGAACGAAAAATAGAAGTAGCTACTCGCTCAGTGGATTTACTTGTAAACAAATACGGCCTAAAGAAAAGTGACTTGATTTTTGATCCGCTTGTATTTCCAGTCGGTACAGGAGATGAACAATATATTGGCTCCGCATTGGAAACAGTAAAAGGAATTAAAGCAATCAAGGAAAAATTCCCTGAATGTTTGACGATTCTTGGGATTTCAAATGTTTCGTTTGGCTTGCCTTCACGTGGAAGGGAAATATTGAATGCCGTTTTTCTTTATCATTGTACGAAAGCTGGACTAGATTACGCGATTGTGAATACGGAAAAACTCGAACGGTTTGCTTTAATACCAGAAGTGGAAGTGAAGCTTGCTGAAGCACTTTTATTTGATACCTCAACAGAAACACTGGCGACCTTCACTGAATTTTATCGTGGTAAAAAAGCTGAAAAGAAAGATGATGGAATTATTCTTCCATTAGATGAAAGGTTAGGTAACTACATAATCGAGGGTACAAAAGAAGGATTGATCGAGGACTTGAATGAAGCCATAGAGCGTGGTGATGCTCCACTGGAAATCATTAATGGACCATTGATGGATGGAATGAGCGAAGTGGGGCGGTTATTTAATGATAACCAACTTATTGTGGCAGAAGTGCTTCAAAGTGCCGAGGCAATGAAAGGCGCTGTTTCACATCTTGAACCGCTTATGGAAAATTCAGAGGATCATGCTAAAAAAGGCAAAATTCTTTTGGCCACTGTCAAAGGGGATGTCCATGATATCGGTAAAAACCTTGTCGATATCATTCTTTCCAATAATGGTTATGAAGTAGTGGACCTTGGAATTAAGGTTGCACCACAGCAAATCATTGAGGAAGTACGGAAGCATGAACCTACCATTATCGGTTTATCGGGCCTGCTTGTAAAGTCAGCTCAGCAAATGATCTTAACAGCACAGGATTTGAAACAGGCTGGGATTGACACCCCAATTTTGGTGGGTGGTGCCGCATTATCCCGTAAGTTCACCGATTTTAAAATCTCACCCGAATACGATGGACCTGTTCTATATTCTAAGGATGCGATGGATGGTTTGGCCGTTACGAATATCCTACATGATACGAACAGAAAAATGGTTTACCTAGAGGAACTGAAAAATAAACGTGAAAAGGCAAAAGCCAATGCTGCCATCGCCGCATTAATTGAAAAACCGGAACGTAAGCCAGTAAGTGCGGTTCCACTAAGGAATGTACCGGTTCAAAAACCTCATGATGTCAAAAGGCATATACTAAAAAAATATCCACTCGAAGTCATTCAGCCCTATATCAATAGACAGATGTTGATTGGGCATCATCTGGGTCTAAAAGGGAAGGTGGCTGAATTACTGAAGGAGGGTAACGATAAAGCTATACAATTGAATGATTTGGTTGACGATCTGATTGAATTCCTGAAATCCGAACCTGAATATGGATTAAATGCAGTTTATCAATTTTTCCCCGCCCAAAGTGATGGTGACAAATTAGTGGTATACAATCCCGAGGATCGTCAGGAAGTATTGGAAACTTTTGATTTTCCAAGGCAAGATACAAGTCCAAACCTTTGTCTGGCTGATTTTGCGAAGCCTATTTCTTCTGGCGAAATGGACTATGTTGGTTTCTTCCTGGTTACAGCAGGAAGAGGCATTAGAAAGTGGGCTGAAGAGTTCAAGAAAGAGGGAGATTTCTTGAAAAATCATGCCCTACAATCCCTTGCTCTCGAAACCGCTGAAGGATTTGCTGAAAGAATCCATCAAATGATGCGTGACGATTTGGGAATTAGCGATTCTATCGAAATGACCATGAAAGAGAGATTTGCTGCCAAGTATATTGGTCAAAGATTTTCTTTCGGGTATCCAGCCTGCCCGAATCTGGAAGACCAGGAAAAACTCTTCCGCTTATTACAGCCTCAGGATATTGGGGTAGAATTGACTGAAGGTTTCATGATGGAACCGGAGGCATCTGTCTCCGCCATAGTGTTTGCACACCCTGAAGCTAGATATTTTAATGTCGATAGATAAGTAAGACAGCGGTTAAATCCGCTGTCTTATTGATTATGGCGAGTTAATTTCGAGAGCACATTAAGAATAGTATGGTGATAAATTCCTGATACAGAAAGTGAAGTTGTTAAAGACCATAATTCCATGCCTATATTCTAAAAAAAATTGATGCATGAAACCCCTGGTATAGTACACCTTAATGGTAAAAAGCAAGGGGGAGATATAATTATGAAGAAATTATTGCACTTATATACGATAGTATTCTGTTTTTCAATGATCCTAAGTGAAACACTTGCCGGACCCGTACATGCAATAATTCCGGAAGAAATAACTCCGCTCGTCAAAAGTAAAGAAAACCAAAAGACAGTTTATTTAACTTTTGACGACGGGCCTTCTACGAATACAATGGATATCCTGGACATCTTAGACCGGTATCAAGTAAAGGCAACATTTTTTGTTAAAGGTAATGAAGAGCCATATGCAAAAAAATGCTATGAAGAAATAATAGGAAGAGGCCACAAAATTGCCTTACATTCCTATACACATGACTATTCAATCGTGTATCGTTCCACGAATAGTTTTTTTGAGGATTTAAATCGTCTTGAAACGATGTTAGAAAAAGATTATGGAATAAAAAGCCGAATCGTTCGTCTTCCCGGTGGATCACGAAATCGTCTGAGACAACAAGCAAGCACAAAACCAATCATTAATGGAATACTTCAACAGCTAACGGATAAAGGGTATATATATACAGATTGGAATATAGATTCAACGGATGGAATCAGTCCTACTATAAGCGAACATCAAATCATCACATCCGTGCAAAGAGGCTTGAAAAATCAAAAACAGGCTAATATCCTGCTGCATGATATCAACAGTATGAAAAATACCGTTAAAGCGCTGCCGAAGATAATAGAAATCCTAAAAAAAGAAGGCTATATCTTTGATACGATAGATGAGACAACCCCAAAGGTTCAATTTAATTAGTGAAAGCGAAGCTCAACTATAGTAAATTAAAGGTAATTGGATTTTAATTTAAAGATCATAGTTTGGAAAGGATTTAAAGTTTTTATGATGCCATCGTTGTTTTTATCACATGGAACGCCATTATTAGCCTTGGAAGAGAATAGCTACACCGAGTTTTTAAAAGCTTATACAAAAGAAATTGAGAAGCCAACTGCAATAGTCATTCTGTCAGCCCATTGGGAAAGTGATGAACAGTTGGTTTCAGCTGTCAAGAAGCATGAAATCCTTTATGATTATATCGATTTTCCGGAAGAAATTTACCAGGTATCCTATCCCGCTTCAGGAAATTTGGAGCTTTCCGATAAGATTTTAACCCTGTTGTCACGAGTGGGCATATGGGGGGAGCTTGATGAAAGGCGTCCTCTCGATCATGGGGCATGGGGGCTGTTGCATCTCATGTATCCTAAAGTTGATATACCGATCGTTTCATTATCGATCAGTTCCGATCTACCGTTTGAAAAACAGTATGAAATCGGGAAAATGCTGGGGGCTCTCAAACGGAATAACGTCCTTATAATTGGTAGCGGTGGGATTGTGCATAATTTTAACCAGATTCAGCCAGACCTGCATGTTGCGGAGGGGTGGGCAATCCGTTTTGAAAACTGGGTGGAAGAACAGGTAGAGAAGTGGGATTTGGAATCCTTGTTTGATTATGAAAGAATAGGACCATATAGTTCCGAAGCGGTGCCATTTAAAGGTCACTTCATTCCCTTGATCATTGCGATGGGAGCAGGAGATTCCAATAAAAAGGCAAAAATGTTGCATCGTAGTTTTCAGTATGGAAACTTAAGTTTGACAGCTTGGGAGTTTGCTTGAGTTGAAAGGGTTTTCAATCGTGCGAAATCTAGCTTGTTTGAATTAATATACGAAAATAGAAAAATCTTTTTTTAGAAGAAATAGACTTAAAAAAGATAAAAGGTCTATTTAAGACGAAATAAGACGAATTAAACAGAATAATAGTTTGAAAAAGGGTGTATAAAGAGGTGAAACCCTTGGATATTTCGACAAAAACATGTTAATATAGCATCTGAAAACGTTTTATCCTTTAAAATTTTATTATTCAATGACCAAGTTATTTATTATAAATTATCTATTTGGGGAAATGTTAGAAGAAGGAATTTGGGGATGGATAAAACGAAATTATGAGAAAAATTTGGGGGTTTACAAAAATGACCATCAAGGATGCTAAGGCTTACGACCCATGGAAATCTTTTTCTGGTCCAAACCTTGGGTATGTCATGGAGCAATACGATTTATTTCAAGTTAATCCGGAAGAAGTAGATCCGGAACTGAAAAACTTTTTTGAGGTTGCTGGTCCTCCTTCATTTGAAGTAGAGGCAGGCACTGTAATGGAAAGTGCACCACAGACTGGTGAAGTCCTTTCAATGAAGAAAATTATGTCTGCAGTAAAATTGGCAGAAAATATTCGTGCATATGGACATCTTGCTTCAAGCATTTATCCATTGATTGAAGACAAGCCAGACACAGAGCAAATCCACTTTGAAAAATACGATTTGACGGTTGAGGATTTACGGAAAATACCGGCTGATCTTATTTGTGCGCAATCACCTGAAAACGTAAAAGACGGATACGAAGCTTTCCAATATCTTAAACAACTTTATACAAAAACAATAGCCTTTGGATTTCACCATGTAAATGACTTGGATGAAAAGCAATGGCTTACTGATATGGTCGAATCTGGTAAAATGTTCCCTGAAGTTTCAAAAGAGAAAAAAGCATTAATGCTAAAACGTCTGAATGAAGTTGAAGGATTTGAAAAGTTCCTACATCGTACATTTGTAGGGCAAAAGCGTTTCTCTATTGAGGGTCTAGATGCATTGGTTCCAGTGTTAGACGAGATGATTTCACAGACTGTCCAAAATGGAACGAGCAATGTGAATATTGCCATGGCTCACCGCGGACGTCTTAATGTCCTGGCACATGTCCTTGGAAAACCATATGAAGTGATTTTCTCTGAATTCCAACACTCACCTAATAAGGATTTAGTCCCATCAGAAGGCTCAACCGGCATTAATTATGGTTGGACTGGCGATGTTAAATACCACCTAGGTTTGGATAAACAAATTACAAAAGAAAGCGTACAGAAAGCAAGAATTACGCTTGCCAATAACCCAAGTCACTTGGAAGTAGTTGGCCCAATCGTTGAAGGTTACTCTCGTGCGGCTCAAGAAGACAGGACAGCAAAAGGCTTCCCAGTGCAAGATATTGATAAGTCGCTAGCAATCCTTATTCATGGTGATGCTGCGTTCCCAGGTGAAGGTATCGTACCTGAAACGTTTAACTTAAGCCGTCTACGCGGTTACCAAGTTGGTGGGGCAATCCACATCATCGCTAATAACACGATTGGTTTCACTACCGAAAGTGAAGATTCACGTTCAACTAGATATGCGAGTGATCTTGCAAAAGGTTTTGAAGTACCTATCGTCCACGTTAATGCTGATGATCCCGAAGCATGTATGGCTGCAGTTAATCTTGCCATCCAATATCGTGAAAAATACAAAAAAGATTTCTTGATTGACTTAATCGGTTACAGACGTTTCGGCCATAATGAAATGGATGAGCCATTGGTCACACAACCTGAAATGTATGCTTTGATTCATAAGCATCCAACAGTTAAAGAAATTTACGGTAAACAACTGATTGAATCTGGAGAGTTTACAGAAAATGAAGTGAAAGAAATGGCAAAACAAGTGGATACTAAACTTGCAGAAGCCTATGCCAAAATTTCTGGAAACAAACCGGAAGCTTCCAAAGAAGTAAATCCTCCGGGAATAATTGAAAAAGGCATTCCTACGATTGATACAGCTGTATCTAAGGAAGAACTTATTTCAATCAATGAACAACTTGTGAAATGGCCAGAAGGATTTACGCCTAATAAAAAATTAGGTAAAATCTTGTCCCGTCGTCTGGATTCGTTTGGTGAAAACGGTAAAATTGACTGGGCACATGCTGAAACGCTTGCATTTGCAACGATTTTAAATGATGCCACACCAATCCGTTTAACTGGTCAAGATTCAGAACGTGGAACATTCGCACAACGTAACATCATGCTGCATGATAGCGTGAACGGCAAAACATATTCACCGCTTCATACTCTTGAATCTGCCAAAGCATCTTTCGCTGTCCATAACAGTCCGCTTACTGAAACGGCAGTACTTGCTTATGAATATGGATATAATGTTTTTGCTCCAGAAACACTTGTACTTTGGGAAGGCCAATTCGGTGATTTCGCCAATACGGCACAAGTAATCTTTGACCAATTCATTGCGGCAGGCCGTGCAAAATGGGGTCAAAAATCTGGACTTGTTATGCTACTTCCACACGGATACGAAGGACAAGGACCAGAACATTCAAGTGCTCGCCTGGAACGTTTCCTTCAATTAGCAGCTGAAAATAACTGGACAGTTGCTAACTTAAGTTCTGCAGCTCAGTATTTCCATGTCCTTAGAAGACAAGCTAAAATACTTGATCAGGAACAAGTGCGTCCGCTTGTTATCATGACACCGAAGAGTATGCTTCGTAACCAAGTGATGGCATCTACACCAGAAGAGTTCAGCACAGGAAGTTTTGAATCATTCATTGAAACGAAAACGCTAGGCAAAAAACCTAAAGCTGTTGAGCGCATTGTATTTGCAAGCGGTAAATTAGCTGTAGAACTACGTGATAAAGTAGCTACTGAACAAAATACCGATTGGTTGCAAATCATCAGTATCGAGGAGATTTATCCATTCCCGTTCACTGGCGTTCAAGAAGCATTGAAAAAATATACGAACCTTAAAGAAATCTACTGGGCTCAAGAAGAACCGAAAAACATGGGAGCTTGGACATTTGTTGAACCTCGCTTAAATGCGGCTGCTCCTGGAAATCTTTCTGTAACGTATATCGGTAGAAAACGTAGATCAAGCCCGGCTGAGGGAGATCCACTTGTCCATAAAAATGAACAACAACGGATTATGAGTCAAGCAATTACACGCAATAATGAGGGGGATAAATAAAATGGCTGAAGTAAAAGTGCCTGAATTAGCAGAATCAATTTCTGAAGGATCTATTGCGCAATGGTTAAAGCAACCTGGTGACCATGTTGAAAAGGGAGATTATGTCCTTGAACTGGAAACAGATAAAGTAAACGTGGAAATCATCTCTGATTACACTGGGACCCTTACTGAACTTTTAGCTGAAGAAGGCGACACTGTTCAAGTTGGACAAGCTATTGCCATCGTGGATGAAAATGGATCGGCAGCAGCACCTGCTAAGGAAGCTCCAAAAGCTGAAGAAGTGAAACAAGAACCAGCTAAAGTGGAACAAGCAGCCCCTGCCAAAGAAGCTCCAAAGGCTGAAACGAAAGAAGCATCTTCCACTCAACAAGTTATTGCATCACCAGCTGCTAGAAAATTAGCTCGTGAAAAAGGAATTGACTTAACTCAAGTACCTGTTGTTGATCCACTAGGCCGTGTACGTGTACAAGACGTGGAAGCAGCAAGTAAAGCACCTGCAGCAGCTCCAAAAGCACCTGCAGCTACTAAACAAGCGGCAGCTCCTATTGAAGCCAACGATGACCGTATAGAAGTAGTGAAAATGACACGCCGTCGTCAAACCATTGCTAAACGTTTAGTTCAAGTCCAATCTGAAGCGGCAATGCTTACAACTTTCAACGAAGTCGATCTTTCTGCAGTTATGGAATTACGTAGCCGTCATAAAGAATCATTCGTTAAAGCTAATGACGTTAAACTTGGTTTCATGTCATTCTTTACAAAAGCAGTCATTGGGGCATTGAAAAAGTATCCTTTATTGAATGCTGAAATCAAAGGAGATCATATCCTTAAAAAGAACTTCTATGATATCGGTGTAGCCGTATCGACTGAAGAAGGCTTAGTTGTTCCAGTTGTAAGAGATGCTGATCGTAAAAGTTTCGCTGAAATCGAGCAAAACATTGCGGACCTAGCTGTTAAAGCACGTAACAACAAATTAGCGCTATCAGATTTATCTGGTGGTACCTTTACCATCACAAATGGTGGTACATTCGGTTCCCTATTATCGACACCTATCTTGAATGCACCACAAGTTGGTATTCTAGGTATGCATACTATCAAGACTCGTCCTGTTGCTGTTGGCGATCAAATCGAAAACAGACCAATGATGTACCTTGCATTATCTTATGATCACCGTATCGTTGATGGAAAAGAAGCAGTTGGTTTCCTAGTGGCAATCAAAGAAATGCTTGAAGATCCTGAACAACTTTTATTACAAAATTAATAAATCCTATATAATGAAAAAGCCCCTGTCATGGTGATGGGGGCTTTTTCTTGTAGAAAAGTTCATAGATAAAGAGATAATCATATCATCACTTGCAGGAATATGATTGGTTTTTTAATATAAATGAATGTTTTTGAATAAAAGTGAACGATAATGATTGATTAATCTGAAAAATGAAGTTATTATGGAAATATATTGGGGGGTGAGGTAATTGTTGACAACCGAGAGGCATGACGTAATCCTTACGTTGATTAAGAAAAAAGGCATTATAAAGATGCAAGAACTTGTCGATCATTTGCAAGCTTCAGAATCTACCATACGGCGTGATTTAGTCCAACTTGAGGAACTTAAGCTTTTAAAACGTGTTCATGGTGGAGCTGCCTTGCTTCAAAGAAAAGGCATGGAACCGACAACATTGGAGAAGCAAAACAAAGCGTTATCCGAAAAAAAGCTCCTAGCAGAGCTGGGGTCAACTTTTATCGAGAATGATGACTGTATTTATCTTGATGCAGGTACGACCATCTCTGAACTGATCCCTTATTTAAAAGATAAAAATGTAACCGTTTTAACCAACGGTCTCATGCATATACAAAAGTTGATGGAATTGGAAATAAAAACGGTTATCGTTGGTGGAACCATCAAGGCTTCCACCAATGCGGTTGTAGGTAGTACAGCTGTCGATTTTTTAAGTGATTACCGATTCGATAAATGTTTTCTAGGGATCAATGGCATTCATCCTGAATTAGGTTTGACCACACCAGATCCTGAAGAAGCGCTATTGAAAAAGACGGCAATAAGGCTTTCCAATCAAAGTTATGTGCTTGCAGATAGTTCAAAATTAAATGAAGTCACCTTCGCAAAAGTGGCAGATGTAAGTGAAGTCATTTTGCTGACGGATAACAATAATGAAGCTGCCGTCGAACAGCTCTTGAAAAATCCCAAGATAAAGGTCGTGACGATTTAATGATTTATACCGTAACGCTTAACCCCTCAATAGATTACCTGGTCGAGGTTGAAAACTTCCAAATGGGCTTGGTGAACAGATCATGCATGGATAAGAAATATCCGGGGGGCAAAGGAATTAACGTATCACGTGTATTGAAAAGGCTAGGAAACGATACGACTGCTTTAGGCTTTTTAGGTGGCCAAACTGGGGAATTTGTAAAAGCCTGTTTAGAAAAAGATCATATTAGGACTAATTTTACGGAAATAACAGGTGATACGAGAATCAATATTAAATTAAAAACAGGAGTGGAGACTGAAATTAATAGTCATGGTCCTGAAGTATCCATGGAGAATTATCATCATTTACTTAGTTTAATTGGTGAACTCAAGCCAAATGATTGGCTCGTTTTATCTGGTAGTATTCCAACAAGCCTCCCACGTGATGTGTACGAAACGATGATGAAAATATGTTCGGAGAGGAAAGTTAAGGTGGTGGTTGATACTAGTGGGAAAGAATTATTGGATGTCGTTCATTATGAGCCTTTTCTCCTGAAGCCTAATCATCACGAATTAGCGAGTCTTTACTCGACTGAAATCAGAAATGTGAAGGATGCAAATAAGTATGGGCAGAAATTGTTGGAAGCAGGTGCTCAAAACGTAATCGTTTCGATGGCAGGAGAGGGGGCTGTATTTATCACAAGAGATAAATCTTATGCTGCAAATATACCGAAAGGAAAGGTCATCAACTCAGTGGGGGCCGGAGATTCCATGGTGGCCGGATTTATCGGGATGTATGAAAAAACGGAAGATGTTATAACCGCTTTTCGATATAGTGTCGCCGCGGGAAGTGCGACAGCTTTTTCATCGGACCTTTGTACGTGGGAATTAATAGAAAAAGTATTGCCGCAGGTTAGTGTCAGTGAGATAAAAGGGGGGTAACTCTATGAAAATTACAGACTTGTTAAAATTGGATACCATTCTTATAGATTTGCAAAGCGAGACAAAGCTTGGGGTGATAGAAGAGTTATCCGCCAAGTTAGCACAAGCTGGACGTTTACATGATGAAGGTGGATTCAAGGCCGCCATTTTGAAACGTGAAGAGCAAAGTACGACAGGGATAGGTGAGGGAATCGCCATCCCACATGCAAAAACGAGTGCTGTGAAAACGCCGGCCATTTGCTTTGGAAAATCAGTTTCAGGTATTCAATATGAATCGCTTGATGGGCAGCCAGCTCATTTATTTTTCATGATTGCGGCAAGTGAAGCAGCTAATCAGGTTCACTTAGAGACCCTATCTCGATTGTCTTCATTATTAATGGTCGCTCAATTCAGGTCTCAATTGGTTTCTGCCACATCAGCTGAAGAAGTGTTGGAGATTATCAATCAAAAAGAACAAGAAGCAGATCAAGACGAAAACGAAAATGAAGAACAGGAAACAAGTACGATTAGGGATGCTGCAAAAATCTTGGCCGTTACGGCCTGCCCGACAGGAATAGCCCACACTTATATGGCAGCGGATGCTTTAAAGGCTAAGGCGAAAGAAATGGGTCTTGATTTCAAAGTTGAAACCAATGGATCGACAGGTGTAAAAAATAGGTTGAATCCAGCGGAAATTGCCAATGCGGATGTCATTATTGTTGCAGCGGATAAACAAGTGGAGATGGACCGTTTTGACGGTAAGCGGGTTATCATCGTTCCCGTTGCTCATGGGCTCAGGAAGCCGGAGGAGTTACTTAAACGGGCTGTTAACCGGGACGCACCCATTTACAAAGGATCTAAAGAGGAAAGTCGAGAAGGTGAAACTTCAACAAAAGGGAAAATCGATATTTATAAGCATCTGATGAATGGCGTAAGTAATATGCTTCCATTTGTTGTAGGTGGAGGGATCTTAATTGCACTATCCTTCTTTTTTGGATTAGATGCATCCGATCCGACGAAACCGGAATATAATCCGATAGCCAAAGCATTAAGTGATATTGGGGGAGGTACAAGCGGGGCCTTTTTCTTTCTAGTCCCAGTCCTGGCAGGCTTCATTGCCTCAAGTATCGCCGATCGTCCAGGATTTGCCCCAGGTATGGTGGGAGGATTGTTGGCAGCCCAGGCCAATGCTGGCTTCATAGGTGGCCTGATTGCAGGTTTTCTTGCCGGGTATGTTGTTTTAGGATTGAAGAAATTATTCTCTAATTTTCCACAGGCTTTCGAAGGGATTAAACCGGTATTGCTTTATCCGGTGTTCGGAATGTTAATAACAGGCTTGATCATGCTATTCGTTATTAATGAACCGGTGACTGCTCTCAACCAAGGTTTGTCGAATTGGCTTCAGGGCCTATCAGGGACAAACGCCGTTCTTTTAGGAATGATTCTTGCAGGCATGATGGCTGTAGATATGGGGGGCCCTATCAATAAAGCTGCCTTTACCTTTGGGATTGCGGCTATTGAAGCACAAAGCTTCGGCCCTCATGCAGCAGTTATGGCGGGTGGTATGGTACCTCCGCTTGCCATTGCCTTTGCGACTACATTTTTCAAAAGTAAATTTAACGATACAGAAAGGAAATCTGGATTGACAAATTACTTTATGGGAGCCTTTTTCATTACAGAGGGAGCGATTCCATTTGCGGCAGCCGATCCGTTTAGGGTAATTATCAGTAGTGTGATTGGAGCAGCAACGGCGGGTGCTCTAACGATGGCATTCAATGTCACATTGCCGGCACCTCATGGGGGCGTGTTTGTAATACCATTAGTTAACCATCCATTTCTATATTTGTTGGCCATTTTAATAGGCTCACTCATCTCTGGACTTATCTTGGGATTCTGGAAAAGAAAACAGAACTGAAGATTGGCGGATTCAAGAATCTTGAATCCGTCTTTTCAATTTTCCAGACTTTTTAATCGTACAAAGATTCCATATGATTCACTTTTGGGGAATGTTGTTCCTCGGGCATATTATAGATTGGTTAAAAAGTCTTTATATGACGAATAATAAGCCATTGATAGAGACATAAAAAAGCATGTTTCCCCTAGTTTTTGGGTAGAGAATATAAATAACATAAAAAGGAGAAGGATGACCTTGTTGAAGAAAAACACACTAAAAACCATCAAAAGAGATGATATGATAGATGTTACGACAGAAGTGCAGGCATTTGTAACGGAAAGGGGAATACAAGAAGGTATAGCGCTTGTATATTGTCCACATACTACTGCAGGCATTACAATTAATGAGAATGCGGATCCAGATGTTAAAAAAGATATGCTTAGGAGATGGGATGAGCTTTATCCATGGAATCATACGTTGGATTTACATATGGAAGGGAACACTGCTGCTCATTTAAAGTCCAGCACTGTAGGGTCGTCACAACAAGTTATTATCCATAAAGGTAGTTTGGTCCTTGGTAGATGGCAGGGTATATATTTCTGTGAATTTGATGGTCCTAGAGATCGTCATTACTTCATCAAACTGATTGAGTAAGATAAGGATATGCAGGGGGAAGCAATTTTGATAGATGTTTTGATTACAGGAAAAAAAGTACGGTTGAGGAATGTCCAACAGGACGATTTGAAAACCTTATGGAGTTTAAGGTATGGAGAAGAAAATCCTTTGTGGAAAAAATGGGATACACCATACTCAGCTAATGAAATTATGGATTATCCTACGTACATTAACAATGAGATGAAACTACGGAGATACGATCAAAAATTAGGTGTTTTCTCTGAATTATTAATAGAAAGGGAACACCAAATAATCGGGTCGGTTGTTTATTATTGGGAGAATGAACCAGCAAGATGGCTAGAAATCGGAATTACCATATATGAACCAAGATATTGGAATGGCGGTTATGGAACGGAAGCCATTAGCCTATTCATTCCTTATTTATTTCAAAATTTAACCATTGAAAGGATAGGATTGACGACGTGGTCTGGAAATGAACGAATGATGACGGTCGCTGAAAAAGTAGGAATGCAACTTGAGGGTAGAATAAGGAAATGCATTTATCACGATGGGATTTACTACGATTCCATCAAGATGGGGATGTTACGTGAAGAATGGCAAGCGAGAAATGAATGAACGATAATCACTTTTTTTAAAAATGTAAAAAAACACCTGGATTACCTTGGGAATAATTTGACGCTGTTTTCTCTTTTTTATTCTGTTATTCTAGGGAGGTGCTTAACGAGGAGGTTAAAGGATGAAATTATCAGTTGTATTACCGATGATCATAACTCTTAGTGTCATCATACTTGGACTAGCATTCCCTTGGGAAACCACAAGCAAGGCTTCGAATGGTGCTAAAAAACATGTTATTAAACAAGGTGAATCGATATGGGATATCGCTAAGCAGCATGGAGTTCCAATTCAAACGTTAAAAGAAGTCAATAATAACAAGAATAATGTTGCTGAACCAGGCAAAACATTGATTATTCCGCATTTCATGAATGAAACCGATAAAGAATTATTAGCTAGATTGGTTCATGCTGAGGCAAAAGGTGAGCCATATAGAGGCAAGGTAGAAGTAGCAGGAGTCGTGTTAAATCGTCTTGATAGTGGCGAATTCCCTGAAACAGTAAGAGAAGTGATTTATCAAAAAAATCAATTCTCTCCTGTTGATGATGGTAGCATTAACAAACCTGCTGGAGAAGATGCAGTACGGGCAGTAAATGAAGCAATAGCCATTCACGGCTATACGAATGATGCATTATATTTTTGGAATCCAAGTATATCCGACAGTGTGTGGATGGAAAAATTAGAAGTGGTTAAAATTATCGGTGGCCACCATTTTGCCATTTGATCATGAAGCCTGACCGTCTACGGTCAGGCCTTTTTCAATAAAAGAGTATTTCCTCAAAAACGTTATAGTCGAAAAGGGCTGATGAATGGAATTACTTACTTTAATGCATTCTGGAAGTAGGATATAATTGAAAAGGAAATTGAAAAGTGGTTCAATGAATAAGGAGTTGTAAGATGGCTAATACGCACGTTTATACAAAAAAAGAGGAAGTATTCAATGCAATCACCCATGGAATTGGTGTCTTATTAAGCATTGCCGCTCTTGTTTTATTAATAATTTTCTCTGCTCAACAAGGATCGGCTTCACTCATTGTGATTTCGATCATTTATGGAGTTTCTATGCTCCTTTTATATGTAGCTTCTACTTTAGTGCATAGCTTTCCTGAGGGGAAATTGAAAGACCTTTTTGAGATTTTTGATCACTCGGCCATTTATATATTCATTGCGGGCACGTATACACCAATCATGCTGCTCGTCATTCAAGGGGCTTTAGGATGGACGCTACTGGGAGTTGTATGGGGTGTGGCAGTGGTAGGAGTCATCTTCAAGGCTTTCTTTGTTAAGAAGTTTCTTTATCTATCCACGATTTTATATATCGCAATGGGGTGGATGATTGTACTGGCATGGGGCCCGCTAACCAACACCATGCCAGCAGCAGGCATACAATTACTTATAGCAGGAGGATTACTTTATACTTTCGGTGCCATCTTTTATGTATGGCGTGGTTTTCCTTTTCACCATGCTGTATGGCATCTCTTCGTGCTAGCAGGATCTGTGGCACACTTCTTTGTAGTTTTACTTTATATTATCCCTCTATAACTAGAGGGATTTTCCTTATATAAATAAATTCGTGTTTTAAATTCTACCATTTAGGTAATAGATAAGAAAAGAGATTTAGGAGGAAACCATATGAAGAAATCTTTAAAAGTACTTTCGGTCCCATTTGCTGCTATGCTTGTATTAGCAGGATGTGGAGAAGATGACGAGGTAAAGAATCCGCCGGTACAAGAAAATGAAAACCAAGCGGAAACAAATCCTGAAAAGGGAACAGAAACCAATGAAAAGCTTCCATTTACTTTCAAAGCCTTTAACCTAGAAGTAGATTATAAAGGGAATAACAATGACTATGAAGCGGAATATGATACCATGGGTGCTCAAACGGAAGCTTCTATCGATGATGAATCCAATAAACATGAAGTACATGGTGATGAAGCGATGGAAGAATTGACGCCAATTTTAGAAAAGTTGACGTTCACCCAAGACTCTACGGATGATGAGGTCGTACAAGAAGTGACTAAAGCCTTTAACTTAAAAGAGGATTACCAAGAGTTCGAATTGGAAGTTACGTATAGCGATGGAAAAACAAAGGTATATAAAGTCGTTAATAAATAAAAACAATCGTGATAGAATATATTCAAGAGTTGTCAAATCTTAATTGTTATAGTAAAATGGTGTAGGTAAACAAAGGGGTTTATCATACTTTTACTATGCTATTTAATTCGGGCTTATGGGGATAGGACCGTAGTAAATACATATAAAAAAAGAGTCTTTTTTCTAAAAAGAGTCTTTTTTTATTTTCTGGAAAATAAAGCCCGACTTTAAATATATATAATTAAACGATATAGACAGGGGGTACCAAATCCATGGTATCTACCTGTCTTTATTTTGTCTATTAGGAAATAGAGATATTTTTTTTCGGAAGCATTTTAGCTGAAGCAAGTCTAGCTCGAATGGAAACACCTAACCAGGATGCTAGGAGGGCTTTCAGGATACCTACGATTAAGAATGGTGCGAATCCACTAGCAATGGCAGCTGTCCAAGTTAATGAAGCTGCATATTTTAACCATATTGTTCCAATGGTTAATGTTATCATCATGCCAATGATATTAGCTATGAAAGCAATCGGAAATGTAAAACGGGTTTTTTCCAAAATCCAGCCGGTAATGAAAACAGTAGGGATATAAGACAATAAATAGCCACCGGTAGGACCGAAAATCTTTGCCAGTCCTCCAGACATTTCTGCAAAGACAGGAACACCAGCTGCACCAATGAATAAGTACAAAACTACTGAATAAGTACCATAACGAGCACCCAGGATCGTAGCGGCAAGTCCAACGGCCAGAGTTTGTCCTGTAATAGGCACGAGCGGGAGTGGAATGGTTAGTTGGGAAAGGATTCCGATAATAGCTGCAAATAAGGCTGTGATTATCATCATTCTTAATTTTTCATGACTCGTATTCATAGCGTTTCCCCCTAATGTAAACTAATTTTTTATTTGGTTAACAAATAAAATTTTATTATAGGATGTAAATACTGTCAATATCTTTTGTTTATTAGTTTGAGGGTTAAAGATCGGATTACAAGTAGGTTGGAATTAGGGGGGAGTGTAAATTATATAGGGTTTTATAAGCCTGATATTTAGCTTAACTTGAACAATTATCAATAATACAGGTATAGCTGTATGGTCACCACTTTGTAAATGAGGATGGAATCTTGAAAGAGCAGAAAAATGGATTTCATCATTTGACTGCCTTCACATAGGAATAATCAGAGCCCATGTGAAGATAGTCAATCATTTAAACCAGACTAGATTTATTTTATATCTAGCTTTTTTACAGTTTCCCCTTCAACTAAGACTGGTTGGTAATAGTTTTCATTGGGTAAGTCCTTCTTTCCTTGTAATTTCTTGATCAACCAATCAGCTGCATCATGACCCATTTGTTCTTGTGGGTGTGTTAAAGTCGTTAATTTGATATTAGCATTTTTCGCAATATAAGAATTGTCCTGGCCAATAATTGATAATTGTTCCGGAATGGAAATATCAAGTTGTCTGCATACATTTACTACTTCTAACCCTACCTCGTCGTTATAGCAAACAATGGCAGTCAACATGTCTCTATTTTCGTTTAAGAACCGCTTCAAGTTCTTGTGCAAGTCTAGCTTCGTTTCTGTAGTATATGAAAGCAATTGTTCGGGTTGAAAGCGTAATTTTGCTTCTCCAAGTGCTTTTATATATCCCTTCATTCGATATTTTCCTTGTAAATCATCCATTTTTGATATGAACCCAATTTGGGTGTGTCCATTGGAAATTAATTCTTTTGTCGCGAGATAGCTCGACTGCACATCATCTAGGCAAAAGAAAGGAACTTCTAATTCTTCATAATAAGCGTTAATCATGATGAATGGTACCTCTTGTTCCTTAAATGTTAGGTAGTAAGCAATGTTGGGATTGTATAGATTGCTTTTTGTAGGTTCAACAATCAAACCATCTACGCCAAAAGATAACATCATTTCCAAGGCTTTTTTTTCTTGTTCGACGTCATTATTTGTACTGGCCAATAGTAAGGAATAATTATTTTCATTTAATCTTTTTTCAATTCCGCGGATAATAGAAGGGAAAATGTAATCCGATATGTAGGTCGTGATGACACCAATCGTTTTATATTTGAAATTCCCACCAGACTTTAGTTGATATTGATTACTAACATATGTCCCAGAACCTTTTTCACTTCTTAAGAATCCCTCGTTTGCTAATTCTAAAATGGACTTTCTTACAGTGTGTCGGCTAACGTTGTACATATCTTGCATAACGGACTCAGTAGGAATTTGTTCTCCTATACTATACTCACCTGTAAGGATTTTATTTTTTAAATGATCGACGATTACCTGATACTTTGGTTTCATTAAACCTCACCTCGTTTCGGTTGTTTGCATTCTTATTTATTTTCCTTTTATATTTGTACGTACACATTTTAACATAAGCCTGAGTGGATTAAAACAAATTACCTCAGTTTGTGTATATGTTTTGGATAAAGCTATTAATACCTGATTTTTTACCATATCCTTTACTCCCTATCCCTATTCACTTAATATCCTAGATTCACTGCCTTTGAAGTGAGGATGACGGTTCAACTTAAAAGCTGTGAGTATAATTAATATTGTTTATTGACAAATGTACGTACAAAAAATATAATATATTCATAAATGAATTCAAGCGCCTCCTGTATATTGAAAGCGCTATCGAAAGGGGGATTAACGTGCAATCGAATCGATTAGAAATTATACAAGCGATTAACGAGGGTGATACTTCACTTGGAATCGAATTTGGCTCAACACGTATAAAAGCGGTGTTGATAGATAAACGTTATGAAACAATCGCATCTGGAAGTTATGAGTGGGAAAACCTTCTGGAAGATGGATTTTGGACATACAATTTAGTGGATATAATCACCGGTCTGCAAACAGCTTATAGTGAAATGAAGCAAGAAGTTGAACGAAATTACGGCATAACAATTCGGAAAATTGGATCTATTGGATTCTCTGCAATGATGCATGGTTATATGGCTTTTGACCATACAGGGGAGCTACTTGTTCCGTTTCGAACTTGGCGTAACTCAACAACTGGTGTGGCAGCAAAAGAATTAACTGATCAATTACAATTCAATATCCCTGAACGATGGAGTATTGCCCATCTTTATCAAGCAATATTAAATGAAGAGAAGCATTTGCCGCGTATTGATTGTATTACGACTTTGGCTGGATACATTCACTGGTTATTGACTGGTAATAAAGCAATTGGCATTGGGGATGCTTCAGGGATGTTCCCAATTGATGAATCAACGCATGATTACAATGAGATAATGATCAAGCGTTTTGATGAATTGATTGCTACGAAAGGTTATCCTTGGATGCTTAAAGAGATCCTTCCTAAAGTTTACGTTTCAGGTGAGCAAGCGGGAGAATTAACCGAAGTGGGAGCGAAAATCCTGGATAGGTCCGGGAATTTACAACCAGGCATTCCGATTTGCCCACCAGAAGGCGATGCTGGAACGGGAATGGTTGCTACGAATAGTGTGCAAAAACGTACCGGCAACGTCTCAGTAGGAACTTCCGTTTTTGCCATGATTGTACTAGAGAAAGAGCTTTCAAAAGTATATCCAGAAATTGATATGGTAACTACACCAAACGGAAGTCCAGTTGGGATGGTCCACGCGAATAACTGTTCAAGTGACCTCAATGCATGGTTGGGATTGTTCCGTGAATTTTCTGAGGCAATGGGACAAAAGGTTGAGACAAATAAATTATTTGAAGTAATGTTGAACAAAGCTCTGGAAGCGGATCCAGATGGTGGTGGTTTGCTTAGCTACGGTTATTTCTCAGGTGAAAATATTACAGGATTTGAAAAAGGACGACCACTATTTGTACGCTCGCCTGAGAGTCGTTTCAATTTAGCGAACTTCATGCGGACTCACCTTTTTACTGCTTTCGGTGCTTTAAATATCGGAATGGGTATTTTGACAAAGGAAGAAAATGTTGCGATTGATCGTATTTTAGCTCACGGTGGTTTATTTAAAACCCCACTTGTTGTACAAAAAATCGTTGCCGCTGCAATGAATACGCCAGTATCGGTAATGTCGACAGCAGGTGAAGGTGGACCGTGGGGAATGGCGATTCTTGCCTCTTACATGTTGAATAAAAATCAAAAAGAAAGTTTAGAAGACTTCCTCGACCAAAAAGTATTCAAAGATATGGATGGGCAAGAAATTTATCCTGACCAAGTAGATATTGAAGGATATGAAACATTTATTGAAAGATACAGGAAGGGCTTAGTAATTGAGCAGGCAGCTGTTGACAATTTGATGTTATGAGTTGGAAAACTGGAGGGGTTGGCGTGTTAGAACAACTGAAAGAAGAGGTATATCAAGCAAATTTAGACTTGCCTAAATATGGTCTCGTGAAATATACATGGGGAAATGCAAGTGCCATTGACCGTGAAAGTGGTTTATTTGTTATCAAACCTAGTGGTGTTGATTACGAAACAATGAAAGCCAGCGATATGGTAGTTGTCGATTTAGATGGCAATGTTGTTGAGGGAGAGCTGAGGCCTTCATCAGATACAGCGACTCACGCAGTACTTTATAAATATTACCAAGAAATTGGCGGCATTGTTCATACTCATTCAACTTGGGCGACAATCTGGGCTCAAGCAGGCCTTGATGTTCCAGCGATGGGGACTACTCATGCAGATACATTTTACGGATCGGTCCCTTGTGCGCGCTATCTAACACAAGAGGAAATTGATCGTGGGTACGAAGTGGAGACTGGGAAGGTAATCATCGAAACATTCGAAGAGCGTGGGTTGGACATTTTAGCCGTTCCTGGCGTATTACTTCATGGTCATGGACCGTTTACATGGGGTAAAGATGCAAAATCCGCTGTCATGAACAGTGTGGTCTTGGATGAAGTTTCGAAAATGAATTTATTCACAAGGGAATTAAATCATTTTGCGAAAGAATTACCACAAAATATTTTGGATAAACATTATTTACGAAAACATGGAAAAAATGCTTATTATGGTCAAAAGTAAGATTTAACTCTACCAAGTTATCAAACCAGTAGATTAAGAAAAGAGGGTTATTATGTTAACAACAGAAACAAAGGAATTTTGGTTTGTCGTTGGATCACAACATCTATATGGAGAAGATGCGTTAGCGCAAGTCAAGGCGCATGCACAAACGATAACCGATGCATTAAATGAATGCGGCATTCTGCCTTACCCAATTGTTTTGCAAGATCTAGCTGTTAGTGCAGATAGAATAACAAACATCATGAAAGAAGCCAACTATCGTGATGAAGTTGCCGGAGTCATTACTTGGATGCATACTTTTTCACCTGCGAAAATGTGGATTCGTGGAACAAAATTATTACAAAAACCATTACTTCATTTAGCCACTCAATTCAACGAAAGCATTCCATGGGCTACGATAGATATGGACTTTATGAACTTAAACCAATCCGCTCATGGTGACCGTGAATATGGTTTTATCAATGCCCGTCTGAACAAACAAAACAAAGTGGTTGTAGGTTATTGGGAGCGTCCTGAAGTGCGACAACAAATTGCACAATGGATGGACGTAGCGGTTGCTTATAACGAGAGCTTCAACATTAAGGTCGCTCGTTTTGGAGATAACATGCGAAACGTTGGCGTAACTGAAGGGGATAAAATTGAAGCACAAATCCAATTTGGCTGGACAGTTGACTATTTTGGAATAGGGGATCTTGTTCAATATGTAAATGCAGTTACGGATGAAGAAATTGATGCATTATTTGCAGAATATGAAGGACTTTATGAATTTGAATATGGTACATACAGTAGGGAAGATTGGGAAAAGAGCGTAAAGGTACAGGCAAGCTATGAAATTGCAATTAAACGTTTCCTTGATGACGGTGGTTATACGGCATTCACAACGAATTTCGAAGACTTATATGGAATGAAACAGCTTCCTGGTCTTGCCGTCCAACGTTTGATGGCGCAGGGATATGGCTTTGCGGGTGAAGGAGATTGGAAGACGGCAGCACTTGATCGCTTACTGAAAGTGATGAGCCATAACCAATCAACTGGCTTTATGGAGGATTACACATATGAATTAGCTGCCGGACAAGAATCAATCCTACAGTCACATATGCTTGAAGTCGATCCAACTTTAGCAAGCAATAAACCGAAAATGGTCGTATCTCCATTAGGTATAGGCGATCGTGAAGATCCGGCACGTTTAGTATTCGATGGTAAAGCGGGAGACGGTGTCGTTGTTTCCATGGCTGACTTTGGTACAAATTATAAACTTTTAATTAATGAAGTTTCTGCTTTTGAACCTTCTGTTCCAGCACCAAACCTTCCAGTTGCCCGTGTACTTTGGGAAGTGAAGCCAAACTTCCAAGATGGAGTGAAAGCTTGGATCGAGAATGGTGGGGGCCACCATACAGTTGTGTCATTGAATTTAACAACAGACCAAATCATAACCTATGCAAAATTAGTTGGTTTGGATTACGTAATTATTAAGTAATGTTTTTCCCTCCTCGGGAGATTGGCTTCCGAGGAGGGGAAAATTAGATTCGTAAATCCTGAAATTATTTTGTAGGCGTGCTTTATTTTTTAGGGTAAGATGAAAGCGTTTTATTGACTGAATAATGACACAGAATTCATCCTTATAAGCAATAGTTGTAAACTATTAGGGTTTCTTAAAAAGAAATTAATACTTTTATAGTATAGGGATTTTTTGAATGTAATTTTATAACCTTTGGGAGGAAACATTAATGGTTAATGAAAAGAAAATCTCAAGTGGATTCATTTATTTTTTTGGGGCATTTGGAGGCATTCTCTTCGGTTATGATATCGGCGTTATGACGGGTGCTTTGCCTTTTTTGCAACATGATTGGAATCTTCAAAACAACCCTAGTGCTATAGGTTGGATCACCTCTTCCTTGATGTTTGGAGCTATTTTTGGTGGTGCCCTGGCTGGACAACTTTCAGATCGTTTAGGACGGCGCAAAATGATTTTAATATCTTCTATCATTTTTGCTTTTGGGTCTATTTTAGCAGGTGTATCCCCTCATAAAGGGATTCTATTTATGATTGTTGCTCGTATTTTATTAGGGATAGCTGTTGGTGCTGCCTCTGCCTTAGTCCCAGCCTATATGTCTGAAATGGCACCTGCCCGTTTACGTGGACGGTTGTCCGGAATTAATCAAACAATGATTGTTTCCGGAATGTTACTTTCGTACATTATTGCTTATCTATTGAAAGACTTACCAGGTACCATGGCATGGCGTTTGATGCTAAGTTTGGCTGCGGTACCTGCTTTAATTTTGTTTATCGGGGTGTTAAGGTTACCGGAATCACCACGCTTTTTGATTAAGAATAATAAGATTAATGAAGCACGTAAAGTGTTGAGCTATATTCGCTCTAACAAAGAACAAATTGATTCTGAAATAAAACAAATTCAAGACACTGCAAAAGAGGAAACGAAAGTAAATCAAAAAGCGTCATGGGGAACCCTTTTAAGCAGTAAATACCGTTATCTAGTAATTGCTGGGGTCGGGGTAGCTGCGTTTCAACAATTCCAGGGAGCAAACGCAATTTTTTATTATATTCCTATGATTGTAGAAAAAGCAACAGGGCATGAAGCCAGCTCAGTATTGATGTGGCCAATTATTCAAGGGGTTATACTCGTATTAGGTTCATTATTATTCTTAATGATTGCTGATAAATTCAATCGCCGTACTTTATTAACGATAGGCGGAACTATTATGGGGCTATCCTTTATTTTGCCCGCAATATTGAATGTATTAATTCCTGATGCAAATCCGATGATGATGGTTGTTTTTTTAAGTATTTATGTTGCGCTATATTCATTCACGTGGGCGCCTTTAACATGGGTTATCGTTGGAGAAATTTTCCCACTGGCGATTCGCGGGCGTGCATCCGGGTTAGCTTCATCATTTAACTGGATTGGATCTTTCTTGGTTGGATTACTATTCCCTATCATGACAGCAACGATTTCTCAAGAAGCTGTTTTTGCAATATTCGGTGTTATATGTTTGCTTGGTGTTCTATTTATCCGGACATGTGTTCCTGAAACTCGAGGTCATTCTTTAGAGGAAATTGAAAAAAACGGATCAATAAAACCAGCCAAGGGAGAAAGCGCTTAAATTTCAACTATGATTTTTGGAGCCAGTTAAATCAGGAATTCATATGGTACTCTGGTCATTATAATCTATAGGTACATCATGAACTTTTATGATTCCTAACAAAAGGCCGAAGTGAATACTTCGGGCTTTTGTCTTTTCACTTTAAAAAAATTAACTTATCATTATAAAAAAGAATTTAATAGGGTAGGAGCCGATATTATGAAAGTATCACATAGCTCATTTGGAAATAATATTTTGCTGTTTACTATGGAAAATGATCATGGTATAAGAATGGAAGTTACAAACTTTGGAGCAAGAATCGTCAATCTTTTCGTTCTTACGGAATCAGGTCCCACTAATATCGTATTGGGATTTGACACGATAGAGGATTATCAAAAAGAAACATATTATGGAGCTACAATAGGTAGAGTGGCTGGGAGAATTAAAAATGGTGAGTTTTCCATTGGTGAATCCCGTTATAAAACATCCGTCAATCAATTAGGGAATACATTACACGGTGGCAATCCCGGATTCGATGAAAAAATATGGGATTATGAAGTGAAGGAGAATGATGAAAGTGCGTCAATCACTTTTTCAACTCACTCACCTGATGGAGAAAATGGCTTTCCGGGGAATTTGAAAGTAAGTGTGACGTATACATTGGATAACTTAAATACTTGGTCAGTGAACTATCAAGCAAAAAGTGATAAAGACACAATTTTTAATCCGACCAATCACGTCTATTTTAACTTAACAGGGCACCCTAGCAATCCAATCGATAATCATTTCTTACAAATCTTTTCTGAAGAGTTTGCGCCAGTAAATGAAGATACCACGGTTACTGGGGAAAAGCGAAGCACGATTGGCACGCCTTATGACTTTCGTACGCCAAAGGAATTACGTTCAACCTTTGAAGCTATTGACGCAGAGGTTGAAAAGGTTCAAGGGATCGATCATCCATTTTTCCTTACCTCTTCAGGAATTCAGCAAATTGCAGCCAAATTAATTAGTCCTGACGGGAAAATAACAGTCGAGGTATACACAGATGAACCTGCAGTTGTCATTTACACGGCAAACTTTGTGAAAGGTGTTCCACTGATGCATGGAGAAAAATTAAGTCAACATGGTGGAATAACGTTTGAAACCCAAGCTGCTCCAGGAGCGGAGGAATTTGAAGGTTTTGGAGATATTCTGCTTTTGGCAGGCGAAAGTTATACGTCCCAAACAAAGTTTAAAATCGAGGTTAGCCCCCGTTAAGTTGAAGTTTCTAACATACGTGAGGAAGTTCACAAGAGAATATTAAACACGTAGCACCTCCTGAGGACAATTAATCATAGGAGGTGCTTTATTTATGCCACGATAAAATAAAACAATTTCCCCGTACATTATTTCTATAGTATCCTCAAAATGAATATTGAAAAAAATGACGAACACTTTATATTCCTATCGAAATTGAGCAATTGTAGTAGGTCCGAATTAAGGGGTATTTATTATAAATGTGAAACCTTTCCTGCTTTCATTCGTATTAATGGTAATTAAAGTATAATATGGGTTTAAACCCTAATATATAAATGGTATCAAATGAAAAGAAAGAGGAGGTAGCGGCTAAATTAAATGATGCTCATTTTTTGTGGGGAAGAAAACCTTATGTAAGGGATGAAAATATGGAGTTGTATGGAGTACCACTAGAAACCGTCTATCTATATGGATTAATTTTATCTGGAGGACTGACATTTTTAATCATTTTGTTTAATGATGTATTTTCTGGATTAGAACTTCCGGATATTTTTAATCCTACTTTGATTTTTAGTTTTTTGACGATTTTTTTTGCAAGTGGCTTTCTGTTTGAATCAGTTACAGATCTCCATGCCGGTGTGATTGTAAGCCTTTCTTTTTTACTGGCATTAACAACCGTCACATTATTGAATGTGTTTGTTTTGATTCCCGTTTCAAGGGCGGAGTCAAGCTTAACCTTTCATGATCATGATTTGAGGGGAAGGGTGGGACTTGTCTTAACGACAGTTCCGGTAGACGGGTTTGGCGAAGTGTTAATACAGAGTAATAGCGGCAGTATTTCTAAGACTGCGGCAAGTTTCAAAAATGAACAAATCGCTTCAGAAACTAAAGTCTTGATCATTGAGGTGAAAAATGGGGTTGTCTATGTCATGCCCCATTATAATTAAAGAGGGTTGAGGAGGGAATGTTTATGACAAGTTTAATATGGATCGTTATTGCTATTGTTGCTTTTTTACTTATTGCACTTATTGCTGTCTTTGTTACGAAGTACCGTACGGCTGGTCCTGATGAAGCATTAATTATTACTGGAAGTTATTTGGGGAATAAAAACGTACATGCCGATGAATCAGGAAATAAAATAAAAATTGTCCGGGGTGGAGGAGCCTTTGTCCTTCCGGTTTTCCAGCAAGCAGAACCGTTAAGCCTGCTATCGAGTAAACTGGAGGTTTCTACGCCTGAAGTATATACGGAACAAGGTGTACCAGTTATGGCAGATGGTGTATCCATCATTAAAATCGGTAGTTCCATAACGGATATAGCGACAGCTGCTGAACAATTTCTAGGAAAGACCAAGGACGATCGTGAACAGGAAGCCCGTGAAGTGCTAGAAGGACATTTAAGATCTATTCTTGGCTCCATGACCGTTGAAGAAATTTATAAAAATCGTGAAAAATTTTCACAGGAAGTTCAGCGGGTCGCTTCTCAAGATTTAGCAAAAATGGGGCTGATCATTGTGTCTTTTACAATAAAAGATGTGCGTGATAAAAACGGTTATCTTGATTCACTAGGGAAGCCAAGAATTGCCCAAGTAAAAAGGGATGCGGATATTGCAACGGCTGATGCTGAAAAAGAAACCAGGATTAAACGGGCGGAAGCTTCAAAAGAGGCCCAACGTGCTGAACTCGAGCGGGCAACGGAAATAGCGGAAGCCGAAAAAATCAATAAGTTAAAGGTTGCAGAATTTCGCCGGGAGCAGGACATTGCTAAAGCACGTGCAGACCAAGCATATGATCTTGAAACAGCCCGTTCAAAGCAAGATGTAATGGAACACGAAATGCAAATCAGGATTATTGAACGGCAAAAGCAAATTGAGCTTGAAGAAAAAGAAATTCTTCGCCGAGAAAAGCAATATGATTCCGAAGTGAAGAAAAAAGCGGATGCTGACCGTTATTCGGTGGAGCAAGCGGCTTCGGCAAATAAGATGAAACAAATAACTGAAGCTGATGCAGATAAGTATAAAATTGAAGCAATGGCAAAAGCGGAAGCGGAACGTATCCGGTTGGATGGACTTGCCAAAGCCGATGCACAAAGGGCCCAGGGGACAACAGATGCCGATATCATCCGTTTAAAAGGGGTGGCAGAGGCCGAAGCAAAACAGAAGATTGCTGAAGCATTTGAACAGTTTGGTCAAGCGGCCGTGATGGATATGATCCTGAAAATGCTCCCGGAGTATGCAAAACAAATAGCTTCTCCACTGGGTAACATTGATAAAATAACGGTAGTGGATACGGGTGGGAACGGTGTAAATGGGGGGGCTAACAAAGTGACCTCTTACGCGACTAACCTAATGTCCACACTACAAGAGTCCTTAAAGGAATCTTCAGGCATTGATGTGAAAGACTTGCTTGATAACTTTTCAGGTAAGCGAAATATATACCCGCACACGGTGAATCAAGAAAATGTAGACATGAATGCGACGATCGGTGCAGGGAAAGAAGAATTGGAGAAGACTATTTTATAAAATAGGGTAAGCAAAACACTTGGTGGGGATTTGTGTGAAATTTCATTGCAAAGAAAAATATGAATTTAAACTAAGGTTTAATGGTTCATCCTACTATTTAGAGAAGAAAAATAAGTTGGCTTATTTTCGGTGAAGGTAAATTACTGCTATACACGGTTTAAATGGGGCTGTCTCATAAGTCCTTTTCTAGTAAATAGCGCAAAATTGAAGAGGCAGAAATGTTGTTAAATCAACATTTCCGCCTCTCTCAGTTTATGGCTTAATTAACCCTTTGGGACAGCCCCATTTAATATGTAGTAAACTAAGTGTTCCATTTAAATGTTAAATACGTAGCACCTCCTGGTACGATGAATAAAAGCGGGTGCTTTACCTATTCCAAAAAATCACATGGAGAGGTTAGGATGAAATAACCAATTTGTAATCAAATCGCCATTAATCCGAAGGAAAGCATGGATGATTTTTTCCTTGAATTACTTCTTTTAAAAATAAAATGGTACCCCCCCTAATAGGTCCTTTGTGGTAGGTACAATTAAGATTTACTTTTAAAAATTGCAAAACACCAGCAGCAGAATATTTAAAATAACGCTAATTTTTTTTGTGGAAGGATAAAAATATTTAAGGGATGAAAGTATGAATATATACATTGAAAGTGGTTTGTGAGGGAGCATGAGCTATTATAGTGAAAAAATATTAGTATACTATTCCTTGTGTTTTTGAAATAGTAATAAGGGGTATTCAGATTAAACATTTGCTTGAGTAATTTTTAAGAATACTTTCGAATAATTATTTATCATAAAACATTTTTTAACAGGAAGAAACGAGATAGAAAATTTATTTTTTTAAAAATATTCTAAATATATTGACTAATCAAAATCCAGTCTATTACAATTAAAGTTGAAAGGTGATTCGAATATTATAAATTAATCAATTTTGCAGGAATGAAAGACTTTTCATAAAAAATCTTAATAATAAGGGAGATGTATTAGGATGAATTTCGAGTTCTCGGATAAAGTAAAGGATCTGCAACATCAGGTAACGGAGTTTATGGAACAATATGTTTATCCAAATGAGACCGTATATGAGCAACAGTTAAATGAAGGCACATCGAGGTGGGAAATCCCTCCAATCATTGAGGAAATGAAAATTAAAGCAAAGGAAAAGGGCCTATGGAATCTATTTCTTCCAGAAAGTGAGTACGGAGCAGGACTAACTAATTCGGAGTTTGCTCCTTTATGTGAAATAATGGGCCGCTCTCCCTTCATTGGTCCGGAAGCTTTTAATTGTAGTGCACCTGACACAGGGAATATGGAAGTGTTGGTACGATACGGTACGGAGCAACAGAAAAAGGATTGGCTGATTCCTTTATTGGAGGGGAAAATCAGATCTGCCTTTGCGATGACAGAACCTGCAGTGGCCTCTTCAGATGCGAGAAACATTGAATCAAGCATTCAAAGAGATGGAGACCATTACGTTATTAATGGGCGCAAATGGTGGACATCGGGCGCCCCGGATCCACGATGTAAAATTCTTATTTTTATGGGGAAATCCAACCCCAATGCCCCAACCTATGAGCAACAATCCATGATTTTGGTCCCGATTGATACTCCAGGAGTAAAAGTTCTTCGAAGCCTCAACGTGTATGGATACGACGATGCACCTCATGGGCATGGAGAAGTATTATTTGAAAATGTAAGGGTACCTGCTTCAAATATGATATTGGGAGAAGGAAAAGGTTTTGCGATTGCTCAGGGAAGACTTGGGCCTGGTCGAATTCACCATTGTATGCGCCTAATTGGTTTGGCAGAAAGAGCATTGGAATCAATGATTGAGAGAGCACAAACTCGGGTCGCTTTTGGAAGCGCTATCTCCGATAAAGGGGTTATCCGGCAATGGATAGCGGATTCAAGGATTGAACTTGACCAAGCACGTCTACTAACTCTAAAAACAGCATATATGATGGATAAATTAGGGAATAAAGAAGCGAAGAAAGAAATAGCGATGATAAAGATCATTGCACCAGAAGTGACAACGAAAATAATCGACCGAGCCATTCAGGTTCACGGAGGAGGCGGAGTTAGCCAAGACTTTCCTCTTGCTAGAAACTGGGCATATGCACGTATTGTTCGACTGGCGGATGGACCCAATGAGGTACACAGGGAAGCTGTGGCAAAACAAGAATTAAAACAGTTTAATCAAAAAGAGGCTAAGTATACTTTAAATCATTAGAATGCTTAATAAAGTCGTAAGGTGCACCTATCATAAACGTTTTCAAGTAATGGAAATAAACTGGTAAATCGACGGAAAGGCGGTAATAAGATGAAATCCCATGAAAGCGATGTGATATCAGTCGTTCGTGAAGGGGAAGATTTTAATAGGGAAGCTTTTCACTCCTATATGCTTAAACATTTAAATTGGTGGCCAAATGAACCGCTTGAAGTGACTCAATTTTCAGCCGGGTATTCCAATTTAACTTATTTAATTCGGTGTGGGGAGGAAGAAGTTGTTATGCGGCGCCCCCCTTTAGGACCTCTTCCTCCCAAAGCCCACGATATGAAACGGGAGTTTTCTTTATTAGAGAAATTATATTCAGCTTTCCCTTATGTACCAAAAACCTACCTGTTATGTGAAGACAAGTCGATAATAGGGGTTCCATTTTATATTATGGAACGGAAAGAGGGCTATGTATTCGATGAAAAATTCCCGCAAGATTTTACAGTTACAGACGAGAAATGCAAACAAATTTCCTTTGCGGCAGTTGATGCGCTGGCACAACTTCACCAAATCGACTATAAGAATGTAGGTTTGGAAAATTTCGGAAGACCTGAAGGCTTTATTGAGAGACAAGTTCACAATTGGATAAATCGGTATGAACGAAGTAAAACACATGATATTCCATACTTTGATAAAATAGGAAAATGGTTTACGGAGAACATTCCTTCTTCACAAAGAGCAACAGTCATTCACAATGATTATAAACTAAACAATATGATGTTCTCCAAACAAAATGTCGAGGAAGTGGTTGGAGTTTTTGATTGGGAATTGGCTGCGATTGCTGATCCTTTATTCGACTTAGCTGCCGCCTTGGGTTATTGGACCCAATCGAATGATTGGGAATCTGTTAAACAGAGTTTACCATCCTTGACGACCTCACCTGGATTTATCACTCGCGATGAATATATACACCGATACTCTTTAAAGACCGGACAAGATATCCCTCCACTTCATTTCTATATGGCGTTTACTTATTTTAAAATTGCGGTTGTGATGCAACAAATCTATTATCGATGGTTCAATGGGCAAACAAAAGATAGCCGGTTTGCGACACTTGATCAATCCATAAAAAGTTTAATGGAATATTCAAATGAAATCATTGAGACAAAGAAGTTCTAAACTACGGAATATCGCTCTTTCATAGTTTCTTGCAAGAACCCACTACTAGGTTAAGTTATGAAACATTGTTTTTGAGACTTTACCATAGTATTGGGGTAAGATCATATAATTGAGTAACGTACAAGCAGAGTATAAAGAAACTATTTATATACAAAGAATGACATAGAAATGAATATTAAGTTGTGCTTTGCAATTTGAAGGAGGTAACTTAATTGGAACTTTTGGACTTAACTGGGAAAATTGCATTAATTACAGGAGGAAGCCGTGGTATAGGAAAAGAGATTGTTAAAACCTATGCTGCACAAGGAGCTACAGTTGTAATTGCCAGCCGAAATCTTGATGATTGTAAAAAAGTGGCCCATGAAATTACTCAAGAGGACGGAAAAGCAATGGCTTTAAGATGTGACATGGCTAATTTAGATGACGTTACAAATCTGTTCAAAGTCATCATGGACACATTCGGTAAGCTTGATATTCTGGTTAACAATGCTGGTGTAAGTATCACAAAACCTTCACTTGAAGTTACTGGTGAAAATTGGGATATGCAGTTTGATATTAATATCAAGGGCTTGTTCTTTGCTTGTCAGGAAGCTGCTAAGATTATGAAAGAGCAAAAGCAAGGAAAGATCATAAATATTTCTTCAGCGGGTGGAATTAAGACATTCAAACGTATCGCACCATATGGAGCTAGTAAAGCAGCAGTTATTCATTTAACGAAATCCCTTGCTTCTGAATGGGCACGATATGGAATTTTGGTTAATGGAATTGCTCCAGGACTAATTAGTACTGATATTAATACAGAACAAATCGGAGATGAGGAGCTAGTAGGAAAGATGCTGAACATGATTCCACTTAGACGTCTAGGTCAACCATCCGACATCGCAACTATGTCCCTATTCTTGGCATCTGATGCATCTAACTTTATAACTGGTCAAACAATCTGTATTGATGGCGGGGTAACAGCAGAATGAGCATTGATACATTTTGAGAGAAAATTCTTGCTATAACTTAACAATTCATCATAAACAACAAAATAAGGAAGTGAATGATTAATAAGGAGGCTAATAATTGTCGACGACAAATATAAACCTAAAGACAGATAGAGGTATTTAAACAAGAAATAAGCTAGAAGAATAAAATTGAAGTAACTTAATCTATATTTACAGTTGTAATTAATTGAATATTTAATAAATTTTAATCTAACACTTTCTTATAATATCCTGTTTGGAGGAATCTTGTTTGACAAAAAAACGACTAGATTATTTAGGCAATACAGCAATCGTTGGGGTAGGATACACAGAATTCTTAAGACAATCGGGAAGATCGGTGCTTGATTTGGCATCAGAAGCATGCTCAAAGGCAGTGTTCGATGCTGGGATGGAGCTGAAAGATATCGATGGAGTTGTCAGTTTTAGTGTGCTAGGAGATTCCGTACCTAGTGAATCAGTCGCTACAGCACTAGGTTTGCCAAAACAAAATTATATTCTTAATTTAAATACAGGCGGCCAGGCTCCGGCATATACTGTCATGCTGGCAGCGATGGCAATCGAAGCAGGATTGGCAGAAAATATATTAGTTTTTCGAGCCCTTAATGGAAGAAGTGGTAAAAGGATCGGAGGCATGCATGTTGCGGGGGAGGCAGCACAATTCCGTGATCCAATCGGTTACATCGGGCAGGCTGCTTATTCGGCTATGTGGGCAAGACGTTACATGATTGAAACCGGGGCAACAATAGAGGACATCGCAGCTGTTCCTATTGCACAGCGTAAATACGCAATGCTAAATGACCGAGCCATTATTAAAAAACTTCTGACATTCGAGGATTACTTAGACAGTCCAATGATTGCAGACCCATTCAGAAAAGTAGATTGTACCCCTGAGGTTGATGGCGCTTGTGCAATGTTAGTAACTTCACTAAAGAATGCACGCCAGTTAAATCATACACCAGCAGTTATTGAGGGTGCCGCCTATATTTGCGGATCAGGATCCGGTCTTGATATGAATGATAGTTTACTATGGGGTGATCTTACCAGAAACTACACAAGTATCTTATCCAAACCATTATTTGAAAGCGCCGGACTTAAACCAAGTGATGTAGATTTTGCAGAACTATATGATTGTTTTTCTAGTGCGGTCTTAATTGCTTTGGAAGGACTAGGTCTTGTTGGACGTGGGGAAGCAGGTGCTCTCATTAGAGCGGGAGAGACAGGCATTGATGGACGTCTTCCAGTCAACACACACGGTGGACTTCTATGTGAAGGATATGTACACGGTATGAATACGTTGGCCGAAGCAGTCCTGCAAATTCAAGGACGTGGCGGTGATCGTCAAGTTCCGAAAGCGAATATCGGCGTTGTAACAAGTGGAAATCAAGTTGACGGTTCGGCATTACTATTAAGGAGGGATTAAAGATGACTCAACAACAAAGCATAGAAAACATGGAAATTTCCATCGAAAAAACTCCGGAAAGTGAATTTTGGTGGGAAGGAATTAATAACCACGAGCTTCATATACAGGCATGTAATGAATGCGACAAGAATTGGTTTCCAACCGTGCACCGTTGTCCTTACTGTGCAAGTACAAACTGGAATTGGAAGAAGGTATCTGGCTTAGGAAAAGTCTATTCTTGGGTAGGTATACACCGTGCCTTTGATCCTTCATTTGCGGACGATGTTCCGTACACAATCCTAACCGTTCAGTTAGATGAAGGTCCGAGAATTTTAGGAAAGTTAATTCCTAGTGAAGATAGTAAAAATTTATATGCGGATATACCTGTTAAAGCTACCTACTATAAAAAAGGTTCTCAAACTTTCTTAGGATTTTCGAAGGCTTAGACTATTAAACATAGTTACAAAATAATAGACGTTATTATTATATAGAGAAAAAATACAAAAGGAGTAGAACTATGTACAGTGGAGTAGAAACATTTGGAAAAGTAGTTGAACATCGCGCTGCAGCCAAACCCTACACAAGATTTATCCGTTTTGAAAATACGGATGTCACCTATAAACAATTTAATTGTAATGGAAATAAGGTTGCTAATTATATAACCGAATTAGGACTCACAAAAGGCTCAACCTGTGCTGTAATGTTGCCAAATAGTCCAGAATTTTTATATACATGGTTGGGTTTGGCGAAGGTTGGTGTAATTGAGGTTCCTATTAACGTTGCTTTCCGTGGACACCTACTGACATATATTCTTAATAAAGCTGAGTGCCAAGCAATTGTTATTTCTTCACAATGGGTTGATCGTTTATTAGATATACTAGGGGATCTAACACATCTTCGGCATGTCATAGTGGTAGGAGATGATTATAAAGCAATTCCCAGTCTATTAACTACTCATTTCTTTGAATATATTCTCGATACCGTTAGTGATGCACCTGTAAATGTTGAAATCAAACCAACTGATCCATCCCTAATCCTTTTTACTTCAGGAACTACAGGGCCGTCTAAAGGTGTTGTACTTACACATCGTTCCAATTTTAAGAATGCATCAAACTGCTGTGATGTAATGAAGTATGGTCCAAATGACCGATTATTTACAGTGTTTCCATTATTTCATGCAAATGCCCGCTATACAACAGTTCTTTCTGCTCTATTAACTGATTGCGATGTAGTTTTACATGATAAGTTCTCCGCATCAAGATTCTGGGATATTTGCCGTGAGGAAAAAATAACCGCATTTAACTTTATGGGCTCAGTTATCACGATCCTTATGAAGCAGCCAGAACGTTCAAATGATAAAGATCATTTGGTTCGTAAAGCGTTTGGGGGACCAACTCCACTTGACCTATATGATGATTTCCAACACCGATTCGGTGTTCAGATTAGTGAAATATATGGTTTAACAGAGCTTGGAACTGTAACCAACAACCCTGCTGAGTCATTCCGTAAAGGCTCTTGCGGAAAAGCTGCTTCCTTTTATGAAGTAGAGATTCATGATGAAGAAGATAATCCATGCCTACCAGGTGTGGCTGGTGAAATTGTAGTCAGACCAAAAGACCCGGGCATCATGTTCACGGAATATTACGGAATGCCGGAAGCAACACTTAAAACCTGGCAAAATTTATGGTTCCATACAGGAGACCGGGGTCGCATGGATGAAGATGGGTATTTTTATTTTATGGACCGGAAAAAAGATGCCATCAGAAGACGCGGTGAAAACATCTCCTCATTTGAAGTGGAAGTCGTTATTAATGAACACCCAAAGGTTCTTGATTCAGCAGCAGTTGGCGTTCCATCAGAGCTGGGTGAAGAAGAAGTTATGGTTGTTATTATTGTAAAAGAAGGGGAAGAGCTGACACCAGGAGAACTGCTAGACTACTGTCAACCGCGAATGGCATACTTTGCTCTACCGCGATTTGTAAGATTCGTAAAAAGGTTTCCACGGACGCCTTCTCAAAGAGTTCAAAAATACAAACTTCGCGAAGAAGGCATCACTCCGGATACTTGGGATCGTGAGCTAGTTGGATATAAAGCACATCGCTAAATTTTATGAAAAAGTTTTAAATCCGAACAAAGGGGGACAAGTTGTTGTTTGAAAAGCGGTCCTCTAAAGTTCGGATTTTCCTTAATCATATATTTTTATAGATTAACTAGATGGTAAAGGACACCTTAAAACAAAGTAAACTTTTAATGAAGACTATTAAGGTTTTAAACGATTTTGAATTTTCACAATAAAATCAAAGATAAAAAGCAATTCAAATATCATTTTTCTGGATTTATGAAAGCGCTTAATGATCTTTTTGTTGAGTTGTTTGGGGCATTTCTCTATAATTATAATTGAAACATGATTCATTTATAATTTTTGAATTTTAAGGAGTGACCTTAAATGTCGAACGACCATTTAATGCCAAAAACAAACAGAGGTATTCAAACCAGGAATAAGCTCCTGCGTTCTGCGGAATATATATTTGGAAAAAACGGGTACCATCAAAGCAGTATAGTCGAAATCACCCAAAACGCAGGGGTATCGCTAGGGAATTTTTATACCTACTTTGAATCCAAATATCAAATATTTGAAGCGCTGCTTTGGGATATGCAAAGTGAACTTACCGGTCTACTTAAAAAACGCACCTCCGAAATCTCGGACAGAATCCAAATGGAAAGAGAGGGAATAAAGGCACTATTCGAATTCCTCAAAGAGCGGCCCTACTGGTATAGTTTATTTCCTCAGGCTGAATTTGTAGATAAAAAGCTCCACCGCCAAATATTTGAAAAATTCACAAAGTCATATATATCACGTCTTGAGGAATCAATAGAAAAGGGTGAAATTAGAAAGCTTGACGCTGAAATGTTAGTCTATTGTTTCATGGGGATTACGAATTACATCGGATTAAAATGGGTGATATGGGATAAAAGGGAAGTTGATGACGAATTAATCGATGAGTTAATGGATTTCATTAAATTCGGTATTATGAAGCGTTAAACTTAAATAGATGCTAGAGGAATAAAGCTGTTTCCATAACCTGGATTTCCTCTAGGTCGCTTCTTGAGCTGTTTAATGATTTCTGATCCTTCGTATCTTTCTGTTCGTATTTTAATAATTTACTATCTATCCAATTCAGCTTATTTCTTAAAATAGAAATGTGAAAATAATTTACTGAAAATTAAATTTATTTAAAACATATTTAGAGGTGAAGTAGAAATGAAAGAACACATGGAAGATAGTAAAAAACAAAAACGGATTGCAATTTTTGGAGGAAGCGGTGCGCTTGGCGATACCATTTCGTTGAAGCTTGCAGAGAATGCTGCCATTACCATTGGGTTTAGAAGCAATCAGGAAAAAGCAGAGGCAACCGCCAAAGCAATCCGTGATGCAGGCGGTAGAGCTGAAATTGGCCATGTGGATATCACCGATGGTGAATCAGTCAGCTCATTTTTCTCCTTAGTAAAAGAGCAATGGGGCGGAATTGATTCCATCGTATCTGCTACTGGTACTGCTTTTAGAATTAAAAAAATTACAGACATGGATGATCATGCTGTTCGCTACATTATGGAAACAGATGCGATAGGCAGCTTTAATATTTTAAAGCGTGGAATTCCAATGCTCCAGGAACAGGGCGGAGGATCGGTGGTCCTTTTCCTTACAAGTGCGATCAACCGAACAATTGAATATGATGGAATGTCATCAATACCAAAAATGGCTGTTGAAGGTCTCCTTCGTATGGCTGCACGTGAATTTGGTCCTGATGGAATTCGGGTCAATGGAGTAGCACCAGGGGTTATCGAATCTTACAGTATACATAAAAATTATGACATTGATGACATCACACGAAATTTAGTTACAAGCTATCTCGAACAAACTCCATTATCCCGAAGAGGATTGCCGCGAGAAATTGCAGATGTAGTGGATTTCCTTGTATCTGATGCATCTAGCTATGTAAGTGGTCAAATTATTAATGTAGACGGTGGTTATAGTGCTTAAACAGCATTCTACACTAGTTTATTAATCTTAAAAACGAGGGTGATCGACTATATCCGACACATTCAGCCACCACAAAACTAGCTGATTTGATGATTCGCTATTTTATAGAAATAATCTAGATAGTGGTTAAAATTCTTTTTAAGAAAGGGAGGCATTCTAGTGAAAATTGATTTTACAGGTAAAGTGGCGTTAGTCACCGGAGGGGGATCTGGAATTGGTCGTGCAATATGCTTAGAGTTTGCGAAAGCAGGTGCTTCTGTCGTTTGCGTAGATATTGATCAAAATGCAGGTGAAGAAACCATATCTTTGGTTAATAAAGAAGGAGCTAAAAGCATTTTTATCCATGCAGATGTTTCTATTGCTTCTGATGTAGAAAACTATGTTAAGCAATCAATGACCCGGTTTGGCAGGATTGATGTCTTTGCTAATAACGCAGGTTGGGAGGGGGTCGTTACACCTATATCCGATTATCCAGAGGATGTTTTTGATAAAGTGATGGATATAAATGTTAAAGGAGTCTTTTTAGGACTAAAGTTTGTTTTACCAGAAATGGTCAGACAAGGATTCGGAGCGATCATAAACACTGCATCTGTTGCAGGAAAAATAGGTGCCCCTGGATTTATTGCATATACAGCAAGCAAGCATGCCGTAATCGGAATGACAAAAACAGCTGCCCTGGAGGTAGCCCGTAAAAGAATACGGGTTAATGCAATTTGTCCTGGTGCAGTAAATACCCGCATGATGCGCTCAATTGAAAAAGGAATTTCTTCATCCAATCCCGAAGCAGTCGTTTCAGAACGAGCAAAGGCGATTCCGGATGGAAGGTATGCTGAAGTACAAGAGATTGCACAAAATGTTCTTTTTCTTGGATCTGATTTTGCAACCCATATTACAGGACATGCCCTAGCCATTGATGGAGGTGCACTCGCTACCTAAGATCAAGGGTTTATTAAAACAATCATGTTGTCAGTTAAAAAGTGTAAAGCACACTTCCTGAATTGTTTTTACAAACTTACAAGGATATCAGCAGTCCATCTTACTGTCCCCTAAAGAAACTACAGATGTTGTAGGTAACTATATAACTGAATGTAAGGCAATTGTTGGAACCACTATTGAGGTAATTGGCTTGGAAAACTACCATACCAAAATTCAAATAAACTGGGAGGACATTTTATGAAATAGAACCTTAAAATACTTCTATGTTATTTTACAATTGCGACAAAAGCTGCCTGAACCTGCACCATATATTACAAATCCCCCAATCTCTGGACTCACCTCTTATTTGATGATAAATCTAGAAAAATTTAATAGTCTATTACCTGATTTTCAAGCAGAAAACTTTAACCTAAAATATCTGGATTAGTTAACGTCAGTTTTGCAAATTCAAGAGAATTAAGCATCGAAAAAATTACAAAAGAGGTTGAAGGTAAAGGTGAAGTTATCAATCCTTCAGAGGAAGAAATACAAGATTTTATGGAGTTATTAAGGGGGGAAAACACAATATGAAGAAGAAACTTAAATCATTTTTTTCAATTAATACGATAGTCATCATGTCCTTTGCTTTAGCGGCATGCGGTGGAAACGAGACAACCAGCAGCAAAAATCAAGCAACTGAAGAGCAAAAGCCCGTGGAATTAAAGTTTGGTTCTTGGACACCAGAGACTCACCATACTCAAATCAATGCATTTGAGCCTTGGGCAAAATTAGTTGAAGAAGAGACTGAAGGTCTTATAAAGGTTGCTGTTCAGGGTGGATCAGTGTTAGGAGGATCACAGTCAACACTTCAAGATGTTAGTGGAGGAGTGTATGATATTGGGTACACGGTTGCTCAATACTATCCTGATACTCCATTGTTCAAAATGACAGTACTTGATTTACCATTTGCCTTTGTAAACGCAGAGGACCATTACGAAAAAAAGGTGAAAGTTGCACAACGTTTTGTTGATGAATTTGTAAAAGATGAATTTGGAAAAATGGGCATAAAACTACTGGGGGTCTATTCCAGCGACCCATTAGCAATTTTTAGTACAGAGCCAATTAAATCAGCTGAAGACTTAAAGGGCAAGAAAATTCTCCAACAAGGAGCTAACTGGGCCCCAATTATTAAAGAATGGGGCGGCATACCAGTTTCAGTAACAATTGAAGATCTATACACTTCTCTTGACCGAGGTACATTAGATGTAAGTTTATATGCGACTGCAGGTGCATATTCTACAAAGATTTACGAGCCTGCACCATATTTTACAAACATTCCAATATCAGGCGTTTCTGCGATTGCAATGATGAACATTGATAAATACAATAGCTTATCCCCAGAATTACAGAAGAGAATAGATGAGGAGTATGCTCCAAAGCTAATGGAATTATGGCAAGGAAGCTTCCTCAGCACCATGAATGATGCAGTAGACAAGCTTGCTGCAGAAATTAAAGGAAAAGGAGAAGTCATCGATCCCACCGCTGATGCTGTTGAAAGCTTTATGGCACCTGCAGAAGGTGTTTGGAAGCAATGGATCGAAGAAGCTAATAGCAAAGGCTATGACGGTCAAGCATTAATGGATGGATTCCTAAAAATCATGGAAGAAGAGGGCGTTGAGCCTCCATTTGATATTTAATTATTCTAGTGAAAAACAATGGCAATAAATAATAAATAGAGCCGAAAAACCCAACCTACTATTTGCGGAGGGAATGAAACAACAAATAGCGGCAATGGAACAGACAGTGGGAAGCAATCAGCACAAGAAACTTTTGATTTAATCTTGAAGGGCGGTCCCTGCTGCACATCCAATTAATAAACTTGCAGCTTAACTTTGGGTGGAAACGGTCAAGAAGATGCAGGTAAAGGTGAAATCATCCAGCCTTCTGAAGATGAAGTAAAAAGGTTTATGGAACCTGCTAAGGATGTCTGGAAGTAATGGATTGAAGAAGCAAACAAAAAAGCTATAACCGCAAAAAACTAATGGATGGTTTCCTGCGCATAATGGAAGAAGAAGGAGTTGAACCTCCGTCCGAAGTGTAGTCATTTGAATTGATTTTTTAGATTAAAGGCACAATCTTTTGCCTTGAGGAATATGAATCAAAAAACCTATAAGCAATTTCTTGTAGTGAAAAATTCAAGAGAATGACCATTTATTGAATAGAGGTGGGAAAATGCAATATCTAGCTAAGATAATAAAAGGGCTTACAACTATTACAAAATGGGGGGCGCTTATCACCCTTTTCCTCATGATGGTGGTAGTTGCCTTTACCGTAATATCCAGAGGTGTTTTTAATACACCAATCGTAGGCGATTATGAATTAGTACAATTAATGATGGTTGTCTTGGTTGCATTAGGATTTGGTTATTCAGAACGGGTTGATGCACATGTGAAAGTTGATTTGTTGGTGGAACGTTTTAGCAGAAAAACACAAACATTGTTGGGTATTTTATCCTACATTCTAGTTGCAACAATCTGTATCGTAGTTGGAACAATACAATTTAACGCTGGTCTAAATGCTCTCTCAACATTTTTAGTTAGTACATCTATACTGCACATCCCTCACTACCCATTTCAGTTCTTATTAGGAATTGGATTTTATATGTGGGGATTAGAGTCCATTTTAAAAATTATCTATAGCAGTATTGAATTGTTTTCAGGGAAAATATACCAACAAAGTGAAGGGAGTGACAAAAATGTCAGTTGAGGTTTTAGGACTTTTAGGAATTATATTAATGTTTGTATTGATGTTTCTAAGAGTTCCAATTGCCATTTCTCTTATAGTACCAGGGCTTTTAGGGGTACTATACATCCGTGGTTGGGCCTCAATAGAAGCAGCCTTGGAATCAATCATTTGGACACACAGCTTCAGTTACACGTTTAGTACTATCCCAATGTTTCTATTAATGGGTGAACTGTTGTTTATTTCGGGTATCAGTACAGATTTATATGATACATTTAGAAAATGGCTTGGACATTTTAAAGGAGGCTTAGCAACCTCCACCATCGGAGCTTCGGCCTTATTTGCAGCAGCTTCAGGATCAAGCGTTGCATCTACTGGCACAATGGGTGTTATTGCTTCCAAAGAAATGAGAAGTTCAGGCTATAATGACAAATTTAGCAGCGGTACCATTGCTGCAGGTGGAACACTTGGTATATTAATACCTCCTAGTGGAGCCTTCATTATCTATGGAATTTTAACGGAACAATCCATCGGAAAGTTGCTGATTGCTGGAATTATGCCAGGGATTATCTTAACCTTGCTATTCATTATAACGATTTATATTTCGGTTAGGTTTCAGCCTGCCTTAGCCCCAGATAATCCAATTAAATATAGCTGGAAAGAGAGATTCTTGTCTATAAAATCAACCATATGGATTATCGTTTTATTTGCAATCGTAATTGGCGGTATGTATGCAGGATGGTTTAGCCCTACTGAAGCGGCCGGAATTGGAGCAGCTGTTTCAGTAATTCTTGCTTTTATCAAAAGAAAGTTAACCTTTAAGACATTGGTTCTTGCATTAGAGAGAACAGTAAAAACAACTGGATTTATCTTTGCGATTATCATCGGGGCCTTTGTTCTCAATTATTTTCTTGCATTAACAGGCTTGCCAGAAGTATTAGCATCTTTTATTTCATCTTTGGATGTTCCTTGGTGGGTCATCATGTTAATGATTTTAATTATGTATTTTATACTGGGAGCTGTTATGGATTCCTTGGCAATGATTGTTATAACAATTCCGATTATTTCCCCAATCATCCAAGCATTAGGGTTTGATTTAATTTGGTTCGGAGTTTGGATCGTAGTTATTATTGAGTTGGCCCTCATTACACCTCCAGTTGGAATGAATTGCTTTGTTTTAAAGGGTGCTGTCCCTGACTTGAAATTAGAGGATATTTTTAAAGGTGCAGCGCGTTTTATTGTCCCAATATTGGTCTTGCTAGTCCTCTTGGTTATGTTTCCTTCGATTGCACTATGGCTGCCATATAATATGTAAGAAATATTCGTTAAAAACGACTAACTTTTACAAATTTAAAAGTAGAAGAGCAGGCAATGAGAGTTTCCTCTCTTCTATTCTGTCAAATTATCTGTCAAATTAAATAATTAAATTGATAAATATTTTAAATATCTTTATTGTTATAGTTGAAAGGTGATTCACTTATTGAGTAGACATATGAATATGACAGACCCTAATCATTTACGTATGTTCGTATTCATTACAAAATTCTTAAAGGGAGGAATGAAACTTGGAGAACTCTAATGAAAGGGTACCTGTTCAAGCAGGTCTCTTTAATTGGCCGGAAGAACCTCATGGTTTGATTGTTTCTAAATGTTCAACTTGCGGAGAATTGGTTTTCCCAACGCAAGACTACTGCCCAGAATGCTGTACAGAAACAATGGAAACAACCACTCTTACCTCGAAAGGAAAATTAAAAAGTTTTACAGAGATCACTGCACCACCGCCGGGCTTTAAAGGGACTATCCCATATACAGTTGGAATCGTAGAATTTCCTGAAGGGATTAGAATTATAGGATTAACAACTGAGAATACGGTTGAGAGCTTGGTTCCTAATATGGAAGTAGAAGTAATTATTAATACAGCCTTCGCTGATGATGAAAAAGAATATGTAACCTACAAATATAAACCGTCAAAATAAAAGGAGGGAATTTAATGGATGAGGTCGCTATTGCCGGAATCGGTATGCATGAGTTTGGCAGATTTAATGATAAGAGTTACCGAGACTTAGGTGCTGTAGCTGCAATGCGTGCTTTGAAAGATGCCAACATGACAATCAAAGATGTCCAGGCAGCCTTTTGTGCCAATGTTTATGAGGTTTCATCATCTGGTCACAACGTGTTGGAAAGGCTGGGCTTACCGGGAATCCCGATTGTTAATGTAGAAAATGCCTGTGCAAGCGGTGCATCAGCCCTACGCCTTGCCTACCAAGCCGTCAAATCAGAAGTTTACGATATTGTTCTTGTTGTGGGCTTTGAAAAAAGTCCAAGAGGTTTCCTCCATGGAGCTGGATGGCACCCTTGGCAGGAATCAACTGGATTAGGAGTAAACCCATTGTATTTTGCGTTAAGCATTCATGAACACATGGTTGAATATGGCACAACTCGTGAGCAATTGGCTCACATAACTTATAAAAGTCATAAATATGCTGTCCACAATCCATTTGCGATGTATAGAAAGGAACTATCGATTGAAGAAATATTAAATGCCAGAATGGTTTCGGATCCTTTAACGCTTTATATGCTATGTGCGCCTAATGATGGAGGAGCAGCGGCTGTTATTTGTAGTGAGAAAACGGCTAAAAAATTCACAAAAAATTATGTCACGATTGCCGCTTCAGTCTTGGAAACTAGAAAAAGAGGGGATATGTTCGTTCCCGCTTTATCAGCACCAACAAAAACATCTTATCCAACACTAGCTGAACGGGCTGCACAATCTGCCTACAAGATGGCCGGGGTAGGACCTGAAGACATTGATGTTGCTGAAATTCAAGATGTAGATGCAGGATCAGAAATCATTTATTCTGAGCGTCTTGGTTTCTGCCCAATTGGCGAAGGCGGCTCACGTGCCCAAAAAGGTGAAACATCAATCGACGGTAGAATTCCGATAAATGTGAGTGGGGGAATCCTTTCAAGAGGTGAACCTGTGGGAGCATCCTCTCTTGGCCAAATTTGTGAAATTACACGTCAGTTAAGAGGAATGTCCGGTCCGAATCAAGTAGAAGGAGCAAAGGTTGCCCTTAGCCATAGTGAAGGTGCTGGTGGAAACTCTTGTGTAACAATTCTAAAGAGATAGAGTCATAGATTAAGAACATAAAAAATGATAAGGAGTGGAATAATGAGTAGAATAATGAGTCGGTCATACTTAACAGAAGATCATAATATTTTCAGAAGTGCATTAAGAAAGTTTTTAGAAAAGGAAGCTTTACCAAATTTTGAACAGTGGGAAAGAGACAAACTTGTACCGCGTTCTTTTTGGAATAAAATGGGTGAACAAGGATTCCTTGCTCCATGGGTTGATGAAAAATACGGCGGTGTCAATGCTGATTTTGGTTTTTCTGTTATTATTAACGAAGAATTAGAAAGAGTGGGCGGAGGCCTAGTAGGAATTAATAACCATAACGATATTGTTGTTCCATACATCAATACATTTGGAAATGAGGAACAAAAGCAACGCTGGATTCCTGGCTGTTTAACTGGGGACATTATTACAGGAATTGCCATGACGGAACCAGGCGGAGGTTCTGACCTTGCAAGCCTAAGAACAACAGCTGTTAGAGATGGAGATTACTACATCTTAAACGGCGAAAAAACGTTCATCACTAGTGGTGTTATTGGAGATTTGTTTATTGTTGCATGTAAAACGGATCTAAAAGCTGATCCGGTTCATAAGGGAATTAGTTTAATTGTAGTAGAAAAAGATACTCCTGGATTTAAGAAAGGAAGACAGTTAGAAAAGGTAGGTCAGCATTCTTCTGATACATCTGAACTCATTTTTGAAGATGCGCGCGTACCAGCTGCAAATTTATTAGGTGAGGAAGGAAAAGGCTTCTACTATTTAATGGAAAAGCTACAACAGGAGCGCTTGCTTGTAGCTGTCGGTGCTGTTGCAACATCTGAAAAAATGCTGGAAATTACCATTGATTATGTAACACAAAGAGAAGCTTTCGGTAAAACGATCAGCAAGCTTCAAAATACCCAATTTAAAATTGCTGAAATGGCTACAGAAATCCAAATTGCTAGAACATTTGTCGATGATTTAATTGTTAACCATATGGAGAAAAAAGATGTAGTGACTCAAGTATCTATGGCAAAGTGGTGGACAACGGATCTGACGAAAAAAGTAGCAGCTCGGTGTTTACAACTCCATGGCGGATATGGATTTATGGAAGAGTATGAGATTGCAAGAAGATTTAGAGACGTTCAAGCACTTTCTATTTATGCAGGAACAAATGAAATTATGAAAACAATTATTGCGAAGAGAATAGGACTATAAAATCTTTAATAATTCTCTGGCAGTCTATACTATGACTCCTTTAGCTTATATACCCTCATCATTAAAAATGTTCTGAAGACTAGGAAGAAGCAAAATGCGTGAAGTTGTAATTGTCGGGTGTTAGACCGGTTGGAAAGCGAAAAGGAGTTCTTACTTTCCATCCGGAAGATTTAGAAGCTAAAGTTCTAAGAGAATAAGTGAATCGCGCCGGAATAGATTCAGGTCTAGTTCAAGATGTAATATTAGGTTGTGTCTCACACATTGGGGAACAAACTTATAATATTGGCTCTAACAGCAGATTTCCCTATTCATATGTTCCGGGAACAACAATAGATTGCCAAATGTGGCTCTGGCCAGCAGCAGGCAATTCATTTTGCAGCTCAGGCAAAATTATGAGTGTGACATGGATATTGTGATTGCTGGGCGGAGTTGAAAGTATGACCCGTGTTCCAATGGGATCATCTCTTCAAGACGTTGATTGGAATAAAACCTTAACCTCCCGTTATGAAATTATCAACCAAGGCCTATCTGCTGAAAGAATTGCAGAAAACTGGGGCTTTACCCGTAGGCAGTTAGATGAATTTTCATTAGAGACCATAATCGTGCACTTAAAGCTCAAGAAGAAGGACGATTGGATAAAGAAGTCATGCCATTAGAAGTGACGTTAAAGAATGGAACAACTGCAATTGTAAAACAGGTAAGGGTTTTTATAGCTACAACTCCTAATTTTTTCTTTTTCGATAATTATGATAAGGATTACCCATTTACTATTTCTATAGGAGGGCTTAATGTGTTCAAAATAACCAACCAGGGTGTTGATCTTATCGAACTTGATACAGGCTCACCCGTTGGCGGGGTTAATACGTATTTAGTTTTTGGTGAAAAACTAACTCTCATTGATACCGGGGCAAATTTAGAAAAAAACTGGGAACTCTTGATAAAAGCCTTAGAAGAACGTCAATTAACAATTTATGATATTGAACAGGTATTGCTAACACATCATCATGTTGATCATGTTGGGCTATTAGACCGAATTTTAGAATTGCATCCCGTTCCTGTATTGGGTCATCCAAATAACAGGCCATGGTTGTTGCCAGATATACAGTTTGTGGAATGGCATCATGAATTTTTTCAGCAATTTCTCAGCGAATTTGGTGTACCGGCTGAATTGTGCGGAGCAGGTAAAGAGTTTTTCGATAATTTGCAGCCATTATCATGTCATAACGTAGAACTGACTTTGGAACTAAATGAAGGAGATAGCATTCCAGGATTGTCCGAGTGGCAAATCATTGAAACAAAAGGTCATGCACAAAGCCATATTTCTCTCTACCGCAAAAAAGATCAATTATGGATTGCAGGAGACCATATCATTAAACACATTTCTTCTAACGCATCCATTGAACCGCCACTCTCCCGGAATCAAGAAAGGGTAAAACCATTGATCCAGTACATGGATAATTTAAAAAAATGTGCTAATATCCTAACCAGTACGGTACTAACTGGCCACGGTTCTATAGTAACGAATTTACCCGAACTTGTCAGTGAGCGTTTAAGCGATATCGACGATCGTGCAGCCCGTATTAAAGATATTATAAAAGATAACGACAAAAGCGGTTTTGACATAGTAAACGAATTATTTTCTACTAAAACCGTTAAAGAGCAATTAATCCTAGTTGTGTATGAAACAGCGGGGCATTTAGACTTACTTTTACACCGTAGAGAGATTGTTGAAATGAAAAAAAATGGAATAAAATACTACCGTTCATTCTGATTATCAAGCAAGAAAAAATAGAATTTTATATACTAAATATACCAACTAAAAAAGCGGTTATTTAACAAACTACGCACTTTGAAATGGACAAAATAATTAAAAGAGGTAATAAAGTGGAGGGAATCTTCTACGAAGATTTCCTTTTTAAAATATGTTAGTTAGGTATACTTTGACAACGGAGTTAATATACGAGGTCATTATACTTGGCAATTTCCGGACAGGTAATAACGTCAACTTCTGCAATTTTGGATTAGCAAAAACAACACCGGTCTTTATTCTTAGTTGGTATATTGTGTATTTTTAGATAATTTTAAATTTTCTTGGTAAAAATTGACACTGCATAAAGTTTTGTAATAAAATATAGTTGAAGGTCAATTCATAAATTAATCTTTACAAAGATTATGAAAGCGCTATATTAAACCTTTTATATTGTTGAGTAAAAGGCATTTTTTAAAAATGTTAAGTGAAAAGTGATTCAACTTACAATAAAAAATGAAGATTACTTTACATGTAGAATGATCAATAAATCCTACTTTTCACTAAGTTTTGAAACATACATGCTCCTAAAAATATAGTAATTTATATTTATCGTCAACCAACTATTGTATTCCTCTCTTTAATATTTTCGAAATATTATGATTTTTTCAAAAATACTCAATAGCACTTCAGAATTAAGTTTCGTATTTCAAGGAGGTGAGAAAGAAATTATGTCAACTAATGAAAAAAGTATATATAAAGTTGCACTAGTGACTGGTGCTGCTAGAGGTATCGGGCGTGAAATTGCCCTAACTCTTGCCGAAAGAGGGATTGCTGTAGGATTATGTGATATCTCACCAGATGTTCACAAAACCTGTAAAGAAATTCAAGGATTAGGCGTTTTATGTGCTGCAGAAGTAGCGGATATTTCTAAAGAGGAGGATGTGATCCGAGCATACGAAGCCATATCTAGTAAACTAGGTGCAATCGATGTACTGGTTAACAATGCTGGCATTGGTAAATTAAAATCCTTCGTAGACTACAGCATATCTGAATGGGACCAAACATTTGCGGTTAATGTCCGAGGTGCCTTTTTATTAAGCCAAAAGGTACTCCCTAATATGATGGAGAATCATAATGGGCTTATTGTTAATATCGCCTCAATTTGGGGATTACGAGGTACCAGTGGACGTTCAGCTTATGCAGCTACTAAACACGCACTTGTTGGAATGAGCAAATGTTTGGCTGATGAATGTCACCCATACCGGATTCGAGTTATAGCACTATGTCCAGGCAACATTCTCACAGATTTAGCAAGCGGAAGCGAAGCTGACACAACAGATTGGATGCATCCTAAAGATGTTGCAGATGTTGTCGGGTATTTGTGTGACCCTGGCAGCAGAGCGATTGTTAGAAGTATAATCGAGGTAAATGGGTGGGGAAAGCCACCTGAATTTAAGTAGTATTTGGAGAATTATAAAAAACGAGTTTGTTGACTTTGGTATGGAACTCGTTTTTCTAAAATTGATGGCTTTGCCATAAAGGGGTGTAATTCAAGAATGAAACAATGGGTTTGTAAGGTAGATAACCTGGAATCGGGAGAAATGAAAACGTTTAAAATTAAAAATCGGCAAATTGTTTTGGTTAGAAATGGGGATGATTTTCATGCGGTGAGTGGCATCTGTCCACATCAAGCAGCATTAATGGGTGAAGGAACACTAAAGGGAACCAATTTAACAACAGCGGAAGTAGGTCATTATTGTTATGGGAAAGATAGCCAGATAATCACTTGTCCTTGGCATCATTATGAGTTTGATGTAACAACTGGTGAATCGCTATTTGATTCTAAATATAAATTAAAAACTTATACTATTGAAGTTTCAGAAGAAGATGTATTAATTGATATTTAACTAATTTAGCAGAAACCAAGAAATATTCACAACTAAAGTAAAAGTAATTTGTTTTTAGATTAATGGCTAATCATATTTATATATTTATACAAATTAGGAGGTTATATTATGGAAATGGTAGAAGAACAATTAACTAATAAGCGTAATTCATTAAAAGTGATTGATTGTGATGTTCATGTTCAAGAACGTTCTTTTGATGAATTGATTGAATATATGGATCCACACTGGAAAAATTTTGCGCACTCTGCCTCTCAATTTAGACAAATTATGAATATCAGTTATGCAATTGTGGCAAATGGAGGAGTAAGAAAAGATTCTTGGACTCCAGATGGTGGTTATCCAGGAACGTCTATTGAATTTTTGCAGAAACAACTGATGGAAGAACACCGTATAAATATGGCTGTATTATACCCGAATAGTACTTTTTGCCTTAACAGTTTACCTCAGGACCATTGGGCTTCTGCAATTGGAGCTGCGTTAAATGATTGGTTAATTGACCAATGGTTATCAAAGGATCCTCGTTTCAAGGGGTCAGTTTCGATTGCTGCTGCCGATCCAAAGGCTGCCGCACGTGAAATTGATCGCGTTGGAGGGCATCCTCAAATGGTTCAAGTCGGTCTAGCTATTCACTCACCTCACAGAGGATATGGAGATGAATTTTATGATCCGATTTGGGAAGCTGCAGTCCGTAACAACTTAGTGTGTACTTTCCATGTGTCACTTCCTGGTGGGCAAAATAAGTATCATGCTACGGGTGCACAGAAGTACTACGGTGAATATCAATCTCTTAATTGCTTAACGTATCAGGCTCAAATGGCGAGTATGATTTTTGGAGGAGTTTTTGAAAAGTTTCCAGATCTTAAAGTCGCTTTTGTTGAAGGCGGTTTTGGCTGGGCACCTAATATGATGTATACAATGGATACTCATTGGAAGGCTTTACGCCTAGAAACACCATGGGTGAAACGTTATCCAAGTGAATATGTTCGCGAACATTTTTGGTTTGGAACACAACCATTTATCGAGTCAGTACAGGACCATAACAATATCCTTCAATTAATTGAAATGGTTGGAACGGATCGGTTGATTTTCACAAGTGATTATCCGCATTGGGAGTTTGATTCTCCAACGTCAGCTTTTAATAAACTTCCTCCTGATCTCAAGAGAAAAATATTATTTGAAAACCCAGCTAAATATTTAGGTCTTTCTGCTGAGGATTTAAAAATTATTGAAAATGGAATCTAGCATTTCATAACTGGTATAAATCTAACTTATCAATAGATTTAGAGTGGAAGCAGCATTACAATTTCTAAAACTACTTATCGACTCCTAAAATCTGTAAACTATAGAAACCTACGCTCCGTTTAGCTTCCTCATATATGTTAGCCAAACGGAGCGTAGGTTTTGTACTAGTAATGGTTTTCTTGAAATTAGTGATTTTTCAGAAAACTAATTTCGAAGAGACAATATTTAATTAATGCAATGTGAGTCAATAAAATTATTATGGATTTTTGGAGGAATTCATTTTGGGTAAATTAGAAGGCAAAGTTGCAATTGTTACCGGAGCTGGTTCTGGCATGGGCCGTGCTACTTCAATATTGTATGCGAAAGAAGGGGCTAAAGTTGTCTTAGCCGAATTTAATGAAGTTTCCTTGAATGAAACATTAGAAGAAATTAAATCTACTGGTGGTCATGCAGTTGCAATTAAAACAGATGTTTCAAAAGAAGCAGATGTAGAGGCAATGATTAAGAAAGCTTTAGATGAATTTGGTAAATTAGACATTTTAGCAAATGTTGCAGGAATTGCTGATGACCTGACATCCATTGAAAATTACACCAATGAATTATTTGAACGTGTCATGGCCGTTAACGTTAACGGTCCATTCTATGCATCACGTGCTGCTGTTAAGGTATTCAAAGAGCAAGAATCAGGTGGAACGATTATTAATGTTTCTTCTATTGCTGGATTTCTTGGTGCTCGTGGTGGGGCAGCTTATACCATGTCTAAACATGCACTCATTGGTCTTACCAGACATATCGCCTCATTTTATGGCAGAAACAACGGAAAGATCCGTGCTAATGCAATCGCTCCTGGGTCTATCATAACAGGAATGACTAAAAAAGATCCTTCGCATATAGACAAAATAGGAATGGAAGCTTTTTCTGACCTTGGACCATTTAATAGTGGAGTTCCAGAAGATATTGCTACTTCAGCATTATTCCTTGCTTCGGATGATTCAAAATTTATTAATGGTGAAGTCTTAACAGTAGATAGTGCTTGGACGGTTCGGTAAAGAACATAATCAATAAAATCAATTACGAATAGTTAATTGGGTTAGATAGAGTATATATGATAGCGCTTTTGGAGGACTTCTAAAGAAAATCAATAACACATCAATCACCTTTTTTCAGGAGGAAATCTTATATGATCAAACGAAGCAAATTATCTTTTTACAGTTTAACCTCTATTATCATAGTAGTTATGTTAATTTTAGCAGCCTGCGGTGGGAATGAAACAGCAAACAGCTCGGGTGAATCCGCTCAAAAACCAATTAATTTAATATTTGGAATGGCGGTTCCCGCCACACATCCACTTAACGCTCTCGCTGCTGAACCTTGGGCAGAAACAGTCAAAGAAGAGACTGACGGTTTAGTTGAAGTTGATATCCAACCCGGAGCTGTATTAGGACCTTCCTCTTCAGTCCTCCAAGACGTAAGCGGCGGTGTATATGATATTGGTTTTGTTGTTGGTCAGGGCTTTCCGGATACACCATTATTTAAAACAACCGTTCTAAATTTACCTTTTGCATATATCAACACAGATGATCATTTATTAAAGGCAAAAATTGCCCAAAGATTTGTAGATGAGTACATCAACAAAGATTTAGAAAAATTAGGAATTAAGGTAATGGGAATTTACACCAGTGATCCTGCTGTTCTTATTAGTCAAGAACCAATCCGCACGGTAGATGACTTAAAAGGAAAGCAAACACAGCTGCAAGCGCCTTCATGGCTGCCGCTCCTTAGTGGTTGGGGGGCTTCTCCAGTTTCTGTTGCTATTGAAGATATTTATACTTCTCTAGAAAGAGGAACACTAGATGTTGCAGTTTATGCATATGGTGGCGCGTACTCTCAGAAGTTCTATGAACCTGGACCATTTATAACAAATTTACCAATATCAACTGTTGCCCAAGCTGTAGTAATGAATCTTGATAAATGGAATAGCATGTCTCCAGAGCTGCAAAAAAAATTCGAAGAAACATTCAATCCAAATCTAGAGGAATTACTTAATATTTCTTATTCTAAAGGAGAAAAAGAAAGCTATGAAAAAATTAAAAAAGAAGTTAAGGAGAAAGGCGAAATCATTCAACCTTCTGAAGAAGAACTAAAAAGATTTATAAAACCAGTAAAAGATGTTTGGAAGCTATGGGTTGAAGAAGCTGACAAAAAGGGCTATAATGGCCAGGAACTTCTAGACGGACTATTGAGAATTATGGAAGAAGAAGGTGTTGAACCTCCGTTCGAAATTTAATCCTGGTCTTGTTGATTTTAGATTTAAAGCTCCAGCTACTACTGTAGGTAGCTGGAGCTTTATTTATGTCGATCATTTTACATATCGACTTTCCTATATCTATTTACCGTTTCTGCTACTAGATTTTTAACGGATTTTTCTTCAGAACATCTGCCATTTTCCCTCAACTCTTTTCCGACCAATTCTCCTGATTGCTCGTACAAATCAGAGATTACAACTGCTGCCCCTTTTTCAACCAATGTCTGAAGCTCCACCGTTACGATAGCTGCTTTCCATTCTAGTTTCCCATATTTCCTAATATTGATGGTGTTAAAAATAGTTACCAGATAATTAAAAGTGTCCATAATTGTCCTTATCTATATTTTGCAATATTCTAGGTTATTTAGTATATAGAATCTTTTAAAGAGGGGGAAGTTGATATGGTTCATGATTATTCAATCACAGCTATTTAACAGGGGCTACTGGTGGGAGTGGGAGGGCCCATGATCAAAGTTCTGGTAATAAGAGGTTAAAATTAGTACCTTTTGTGGACTTGGCAGAAGAAGGGCTTCAAGGGATTGTGTCAGAGGACTTGATTAGAGAAATCGAATGTTTTAGCTGTAGCAGCAGATGTTTCTAGTAAGCACTGTATGTCCTAGTACGATAAATAAACAAATGATAAGGAGGATTGGAGAGTAATCTGGTAATTTATGGAAACATGAATCGTTTAATAGGGTGGCTACACCTTTAGGACAGTATGGGGAACCGGAAGAATCAGCAGTAATGAATTTTCTATTATAAGAGAAATCCTCTTTTGTAACAGAATCATTATATATCGTTGATGGCGGGATGATAGGCTAGTAATAAGTTTGAAACTAGAAAGGAAAAAAGTATTTTAAAAGGATGAGTAGTTTCGTATTATTAGGAGAAATGTAATTGAATCAAATCGATAGAATACTTCCAAATTATTATTTATCATAAAAACCTTTTTAACAGGAAGAAACGGGATATAAAATTTATTTTTTAAAATATTCTAAATATATTGACTAATTAAATTCCAATCTATTACAATTAATATTGAAAGGTGATTCAAGTATTAGAAAACATTTTTTAAGCACTATGAATGTAAGGTCATTTTTTGAATTCCTAATTTGTTAGAGGAGGGTAATTAAACGATAACAAAACACCAACATTAATTTTCTCCTTTTACTCTGGGACCGATTACCTTGAGAAATCGAATTGTTAGAACTACTGATGGTACTACAATGATTACAGAAGGGTTCCGATAGGTGGAACGCGATACGCCTGGCTTTTCTAAAGGACGCCAGTTAGAAAAGGTTGGCCAACACTCTTCGGATACATCTAAACTCATCTTTGGTGAAGCTCGTGTACCAGCTGAAAATCTATTAGGAGAAGAAGGTAAAGGATTTTATTACTTAATGGAAAAACTTCAACAAGAGCGGTTATCATGTTTAAAAAAGCTTTCCGGGAGGGAGCACTACAATGGAAAATGAAGCGGTCATAATGCAAGTAAATAATGGGATAGCCACAATCACTCTGAATGAACCTAATTCTCTCAATGCCCTTTCAGGTGCAATCATTGAGAAGTTGAACCATTTCTTCAATTCTATAAAAAATGATTCTTCTATTCGTGCTGTTATTCTAACAGGAAATGGGAGGTCCTTTTGTGCTGGTGGCGATATAAAGGGGTTTTCAAAAGTGACTTCTGCAGCCAGCGGGAGAAAATATATGCAAAAGCATAGTTCCTTTCTAAAGGAATTGGTTAATATGGAAAAACCCGTAATAGCGGCGGTTAATGGTTTTGCTATCGGAGCGGGATTCAGCATTGCAATCGCATGTGATATTGTGATTGCCTCCTCTAAGGCCAAATTTGGATTGAGTTTTAATAAAGTTGGCCTAGTTCCTGATCTAGGGGCACTCTATCATTTACCAAGAATTGTTGGGATGGCAAGAGCAAAGGAGCTTGCGTTCTCAGATAGAATTCTTTCCGCAAGCGAAGCGAAAGAGTATGGCATATGCCTAGAAGTTGTTGAGGAAGATAATCTGTTGAATTTTTGCACCGACTTAGCGAATTCATTTGTCGCTAATCCGCCTATTGCCATTGGGTTAACCAAAACAATGTTAAATCACAGTATGGAATCTTCATTGGAGGATATTCTCAATGAAGAAGCTATGGTCCAAGGGATTGTATTTAATACACAGGATCATCAAGAAGGGGTTCGTGCTTTCATTGACAAAACAAAACCTAATTTTACGGGTTCTTACCAATAAGGTGTAAAATTTTTTCTTTTGTTACTTAGATTACTGATCTAGCCTCGTTGTTTGTAAAGGAGGGAAATTCGCTTCTAGTTAATAATAAAAAAGGATGTGAATCAGTGAGAAGATTTAACTTAGAGAATAAAGTGGCAATAGTGACTGGAGGCAACCGCGGATTAGGAAAAGCGATTTCGTTAGCGCTAGCGGAAGCTGGTGCAGATATTGTTATCGTCAGTCGAGATGAGGAAAAAAATAAAGAAGTGGTTAACGAAGTGAAAGAGTACGGAAGAGAGGCAATCAGTATTCCAACGAACCTTCGAGATATCTCAGCAACCAAAGAAATGATGGAGAAAGTAGTAAGACACTTCGGAAAAATCGATATTTTAGTTAATAATGCAGGAACCTCCCATACGCAGCTAGCTTTCGATATCTCCGAGAATGATTGGGATAAGGTAATGGATTTAAACGTAAAATCGCTGTTTTTCTGTTGTCAAGCTGCGGGGAAGGTAATGAAAGAGCAGGGGTATGGGAAAATTATCAACCTTGCCTCTGTAGCGGGGGCTGTCGGTGATTATGGGATAGCTCCTTATACGGCAAGTAAAGCTGCAGTAATTAATTTAACAAGATCACTGGCGCTTGAATGGGTAAGACATGGCATTCAAGTGAATGCGATTGGCCCTGCCTACATTGAAACAGAGTTGAATAGACAAGAATTAAGCAATCCAAAGGTCCGGGCCAAACTGATTGGGAAGACTCCGATGAATCGTTTAGGAGAGCCAGAAGAGATAGCTGGTGCTGTTATTTTGCTAGCTTCGGAGGCTAGCAGTTTTATCACGGGGCAAACGATTTATATAGATGGTGGATGGTTGGCTCAATAAGTATTCTCTTTAGGGAGGCAATGTTTCCCTATCATGAAATAAATGAAGAAAAAAACAAAAGGAGGGATAATCTTGTTTGACTTTACCCCAAATGGAGCGCAAAAAGCAATGGTAGATAAAGCAACCGAAATTATGCACAATTATGTTTTTCCAAATGAAAAATATATGATCCCGCATCGTGGATTACCTCAGGAAATCTTAAAGCCATTACAACAAATTGTGAAAGATAATGGTTTATGGGCTGGACATCTACCAAAGGATGTAGGTGGAATGGGAATGGGTTTTGTCTCATTAGGATTGCTGTCAGAAGTGATTGGTCAAAGTCCTATCGGCCCATATGTTTTTGGTTCAATGGCTCCTGATGCTGGTAACGGTGAGATTTTAGTTCATGCAGCGACTGAGGAACAAAAACAAAAATATTTAAAGCCACTGGCAGATTATGAAGTTCGTTCCTGTTTTGCTATGACGGAGCCGGAAGTATCAGGTTCTGACCCAAGAACACTCCAAGGAACAGCAATAAAAGATGGAACCGAGTGGATCATCAATGCCCATAAGTGGTTTACCACTGGTGCAGAGGGAGCTGCTTTTGCCATTGTGATGGTCGTAACAGACCCGGAAGCCGAGCCTCATCATCGCACGAGCTTGTTCCTTGTAGATACTGGGACACCAGGCTTTGAGATTGTGCGTGAAGTTCCTGTCATGGGAGATCATTATATAGGAGGACATTGTGAAGTTCGGTTTCATAATTGCCGAATTTCAGAGAATAATTTGCTGGGGAAACGAGGAGATGGATTCAAACTAGCTCAGCTTCGATTAGGTCCTGGGAGGATTACCCACTGCATGCGCTGGCTAGGTGTAGCACGACGGTCCTTGAATGAAATGATAGCCTATTCTTTAACGAAAAAAGATGGGGCTAAAACACTGGCAGATTCGCAAATTATTCAAAACGATCTTGCAGATTCAGAAGCAGAAATTCAGGCTTCCAGATTACTAACACTACAAGCTGCCTGGAAAATGGACCAAGGGGACCAAGCAAGGAAAGAAGTTTCACTTGCTAAGTTATATGGTGCTCAAGTCTTAAATAATGTCATCGACCGAGCTATTCAAAATCTAGGAATGTTGGGATTGACGCCAAATACACCACTAGAAGGGTTATATAGAGAAGCAAGAGCCGCTCGAATTTATGATGGAGCGGATGAGGTACACCGAATGGTGGTTGCTCGACAGGTATTAAAGAATTACCAATCAAAGGAGAAACTATATGAGCAAACTACAAGTCAATGAGATTAATTGGTCCATTGTCGAGGAGTATCTCCGTCAAGAAATACAAGGGCTCAGTTCTTCCCCCCTTGAGGTAAACCAATTCTCAGCAGGATATTCGAACTTAACTTACCTTATTTCTATTGGGGACTGGCAAGGAGTTTTGAGAAGGCCACCATTTGGTCCCATTCCTCCCAAGGCTCATGATATGAAAAGAGAGTTCGAAATACTTGAAAAATTGAATCGTGCTTTCCCGCTTGCACCAAAGCCATATTTATACTGTGCGGACCCAAATATTATGGAACGCCACTTTTATGTGATGGAGAAAAAAGAGGGGTGTGTGTTTGATGAAACTATCCCAAATGAATATGAAAATAAGGAAAACGTAGGACAACGTGCATCAAAAGCTTTGGTTAATACACTAGTCAAATTGCATGCTGTTAATTATAAAACTGCTGGGTTAGATACCATTGGTTATCCAGATGGCTATTTAGGTCGACAGGTGAATGGGTGGATCAAGCGGTTCCACCAAGCGAAAACAAATGATATTCCTGCTGTCAGCTCTTTGGAAAATTGGCTTCTTGATAATATACCACCTTCTCTTTCGCCAACCATTGTTCATAACGATTTTAAATTGAATAATATGATGTTTGCAGCTTATGACCCGGGAGAGGTAATTGGTGTTTTTGATTGGGAGTTAAGTACGATTGGTGATCCACTAACCGACTTAGGTACAACACTTGCCTATTGGACCGAATCCGATGATAAAGTGACAGGGTTATCATCCGTTACAATGAATCCTGGATTTTTTACCAGAAGAGAAATATTAGAACTTTATGGTGAAAAAAGCGGTCGGGATATCACACATATTGACTATTACTTGACTTTCGCCTTTTACAAAATTGCCGTGATTCTTCAGCAAATCTATTATCGTTGGAAAATCGGGGAGGCAAAAGATAAGCGGTTTGGAAAATTGCATATAGGCATCAAGAATTTATTAGAACAAGCCACTAAGGCGCAGAGAAAAGAAATTCTTCGCTGAGACTCTTCTGTATCCATTAGTTAAGAAAATAATCCAAATTATGATGGGGGTGGAATGACCTTGGCTAACGAATTATTGAAACCGGAGATAGAAAATGTAAAAGAAATTTTATCATCCATTTTATGCGATTATGCAGAAGATGCTGAGAAGTCATTCAAAAGAGATAGAAAAGAGTTGTCGAATGAAATCGTTAAACGTTTAAAACAAGTAGTTGATGATTATGGTTTAGATGGAATCGGTACAAATGAGGAATGGGGCGGCGCGGCGATATCCTTACTTGATAGAACGAAATTAGTAGAGGAAGCTTCCAAGCACCCATTTGGTCTTTACCATCCAGCTGCAGATGTGTTCGGAGGGGCATTTCCAAGTTTTTTAACTGAGTGTACGAACAAACAGCGGGACTATTTTGTAAAGCCTGCCATGAAAACTGAAAAAGGCTGTTTTATCGCAGTTTGGGAGAAAGCTGAAGATAATGATTTAACCAAATTAACCACTTCAGCTATTCGAGATCAAGACAGTTGGATCATCACTGGTGAAAAGTCCTATATACAAAACCTAGATACATCGGGTTTTGGTGTTATCCTTGTAAATTGTCAACTTGAAAGTGGAGAGCTTAAACCAACTCTTTTTCTATTAGATTCTGTTGACCAATTGGAAAGGAAAGAAATGACTTTAATTGATGTACATTCTGCACACTCTATTATTTTTAATCAAACACGAATTTGTGACAATCAACGTATTGGTGCGATAGGTGATGGAACGAGATTTATAAAACAGTGGTTAGCCGAATCACAAGTTTTACTTGCCGCAAAATGCTTAGGTGTTTCCGTTCAAGCTATTGAATATGGGAAAGAATTCGCGAAAAAGAGGATTACGAGAGGAAAACCGCTTGCTGAATTTCCAACAATTCGAAATATGCTCGGGAAAGCGTATATCTCGTTGCAATCGGCTAGATTAATAGTGCAAGATGCTGCAAAAAGGATCGATAAGAATGAAGAGGATTGGGAGCTAATTGCTCAAACTGCGAAACTTCAGGCTACAGAAACTGCTTCAAAAATTGTGGATGATGTCTTACAAATTCATGGAGGTGCTGGTTTTGCTGGTGACTTGCCAATAGAAAGGTGGTATAAGGAGATTCGAATAGCAAGAGTAAACCATCTTAAATCGGAAACAATTATTGAAAATGTCTCATCTAAAGTATTGGAGTAACAAAAAATAATAAAGTAATAGTTTCATATAAAAGTTATTAAGTATCCATACTAGGAGGAATGTATATGCGTGAAGTGGTCATTATAGAGGGAGTTCGGACTCCTGTTGGAAAACGAAAAGGGGTTCTCAGTTCTATTCGTCCGGACGAATTAGCTGCTCATGTTTTAAACGAAGTAGTAGTACGTGCGGGCATAAGCACTAGTCTCGTAGAAGATGTCATATTGGGTTGTGTAACCCAAATAGAAGAACAAACATATAACATTGCCCGAATATCTGCCTTAATGGCAGGCTTTCCAATTCAGGTACCAGGGACAACAATTGACCGCCAGTGTGGATCTGGTCAACAGGCGATACATTTTGCGGCGCAAGCAATTATGAGTGGGGATATGGATATTGTGATCGCTGGCGGTGTGGAAAGTATGACTCGTGTCCCAATGGGATCATCGCGGAAAAATACCGATTGGAGTGAGATGCTGACTTCTCGCTTCGACATGATCCACCAGGGGTTGTCTGCGGAAAAGATTGCAGACAAATGGGAATTTACCCGGAAACAGTTAGATGAGTTTTCTCTAGAAAGTCATAATCGTGCATTGAATGCCCAAAGAGAAGGAAAGTTTGAAAGGGAGATTATGCCTCTAAAGGTCACACTTGAAGACGGAACAGTTATCAAGGTTAAACAAGATGAGGGTCCACGGGAAGGATCAACAATTGAAAAACTAGGAACCCTTAAACCAGCATTTGCGGAGGATGGAAAAATTCATGCAGGCAACTCAAGTCAAATGAGTGACGGCGCCGCAGCATTACTACTTATGTCCAAGGAGAAGGCGGAGGAATTAGGGCTTAAACCTAGGTTCCGAATCGCTGCCCGTGCAGTGATTGGTTCTGATCCTATCTTAATGTTGACGGGACCTATTGAAGCCTCTAAACAAGTATTAAATAAAGCAGGACTAACGATTGAAGACATGGATGTATATGAAGTGAATGAAGCATTTGCGTCAGTTCCAATGTGTTGGTTAGAAGAAATGGAAGCAGACCCTAGAAAATTGAATCCAAATGGTGGCGCAATTGCTTTAGGTCATCCTCTTGGTGCTACAGGTGCTCGTCTTATGGTTTCGATGATGCATGAACTCGAAAGAACTGGTGGTAGATTTGGACTTCAAGCTATCTGTGAAGGTGGTGGGATGGCTAATGGAACTATTATAGAAAGAATCTACTAACATTTAACTCATGCAGGTAATCTATAGGTTTAAATGAGGCTCAAAAAGTCTCTAAACGGAAGGGATAAATACTTCCACTTGAAGAAGGATAGAAAATGTGTCAAAGCATTTTATAAATAACGTACAACTTTCACGCATTGTTAATCATAAAATTAAAGAACATGAGGAGTGAGTTTTTGAAAAAAATAATCAATCGCCTTACTGTCATTGGATCAGGTGCTATGGGATCACAAATTGCGATGGTTTCAGCCCTTGCTGGTATAGATGTTTATTTAAGAGATATTAGTGAAGAAAGCCTAAGAAAAGCAGAAGAATCATTGAATGGTCATATGAAAAAAAGAATACTCAAAGGTAAATTATCTTCTCAAGAAGTGGAAGAAGCTTTTTCAAGACTGCATTTTGTAACGTCTTTAGAAGAAGCACTAAACGATACAGAATTTGTGATTGAAGCCATTGTGGAAAATTTGGAAGTAAAACGGCAATTATTTTCCGAAGTAGACAAATTGGTTTCAGAGGATGTGATTATCGCGACGAATAGCTCGACGATTGTAAGTTCGAAACTAGCGGATGCGACAAAGCGTCCACACAAGGTATGTAATCTTCATTTCTTTAATCCTGTGCTAGTAATGGAATTGGTGGAGGTTGTAAAGGGGCTCCATACGTCAAACGAAACAGCGGCCACTGCGGTTGAGTTTGTAAAACAAATCAACAAGACTCCAATTTTATTAAAAAAGGAAATTTCCGGATTTGTCGCTAATAGAATTTTGGGTGCACTAATTGATGAAGCAATTTATTTACTAGAAAATGATGTAGCGACTGTAGAGGAAATTGATCTTGCTTGTAAGAAAGCGCTTAATCACCCGATAGGTCCGTTTGCTTTGCTTGATTTAACCGGAATTGATGTGAATTATTATATCAGACAAATCCTATATGAAGAAACTGGCGACGAATCAAAAAAGCCGCAAAGGGTCATCAAAGAAAAATATTTTAATGGAGAATATGGAAGGAAAACAGGAAAAGGTTTCTATACTTATAGTTAGTAGCAGTATAATCCATTAACAACCCATGAGTTCATCAGTCGTTTGAACAAAAGGATATGCCGTCACCCAAGAAAAGCTAATGATCCTTGGCGAGTCGTTGTAACGTTTATAAAGAGGGCGAATGGATATACCTCTAAAGTTCAATAAGTTCTATAGGGAATACAATTATTTTCACTTGAAAATTCGATACCAAAATAGGCCAAGCACTTTCCCAAAGATGCCTTGGCTTATTTCACTTTTTGAATAATTATTTTGATCACTGAATAGAGCATGAAGAACTTAATGAATATCTCTATGATTATTTCAGGAAAAAGGCTGGATCTAAAAAAGGTTAGCTAGCATGGGTTTGGTCCAATACCGTATTCACACTAGATAATTAATGGTCGAATACATAACTCGTCAGTACATCTTTGGTACTTTTTTCATTAAAGTAGGACTGTTAATCCCATTCAGGTTGTAGAATAGAACAATACTCAGCCTTTTGAAGGGAGTAATGAAAACTTCTAAAGAAATAAGAGAAATCATCAAAAAGGAGTGTATGATTTTCATTGAAATCATACGAATCCAGAAATTTTTCAATAATGGATTGTTGATCTACTAGGTCGAATAATCCTGTTACATAAAGTTGATAGCTGAATTTATCATATAATGAATGAAAGCCTGTATCTTCAAAAATTTGCTTTACTAAATTTAATTCCACCTGTATTCACTCCTTTAAAACAATATACCTTTATATCCTTTTAGCTATTCAAAGATAATGGAATAAATGATTAAATGACATGATATATACTGGAATAATAAACAGAAATGGTATTTACTTTATCACTATCATATTTATATGGTAAGATTGAAAAGATTTAAAAAATAAAAAGTTAGAGTAAAGGAAGATACCGTTGAAAAAACCAGTAAAACTCATAATTGCACTTTCACTCATTATAATTGTTATATTGATGTTTTTTGTGTCTAAGGTAGTTTTTAACTCGGATAATAATTCTGAAGAAGCTGCTGATACGACTGTAATTTCTAAAGATTCAAGTTATCTGAAAGATACGGAAAAAGTATATATAGTCCAGGAATACAATGCAAAGAAAAAGAAAGATATTAAATTTGAACTAAGCTTTATTGGAACATCTAAAGGGTATGATACATGGTATGGAGCGGATACTTATTTAGAGAAGGAAAACAAGTATGGCTTATTTTACGGTGACGATAAACTACTGGCTTACCCGGTAGAGGTGGGCAAAAAGTGGGATGTCAAGCCTTTTACTTTCAACATTGAATCTGTTGATGAAACGGTTACAACTCCAGCAGGAACCTTTAATAACGTCGTAAAGGTTAGAACGACTGAAAATGGTTCAGATGAATACAATCTTACCTATTATGCAAAGGGTGTAGGTCAGATTTTAAAGGAATCTGTTGATTCTTCTAATAAAAAGACCATAAGGTTTGAACTCCAGGAAATAAAAGAAAAGTAATTGAGAAGTCGGCCTGTTTTTAAGAGAACCCACAGAGAGTTTCATTCTCTCTGTGGGTTTTTTTTGAAGTGGGGCAAAAGAAAAGGTAACTTAAGTGGTAGTCCTCTAGATTATGACAGATCTTATATCGTCCAAGTCTTTTCACGTTTAGAGGGTTGTCAGATGGGGATAATGTTCATACAGAAGAGATGTAAAAAAAGAACGGATTGAACTAGCCCTAAGCTAATCCATTCCGTTCTTTGATTTTACCAAAAAAACTATACTTAATAACGATTAAAATCATGCTTATAAGAGGACCATTCCTACCAATCCACTTATAACTCCAAGAATCACTACAGAGGCCACGACAAACAATAGGACTCTTTTAGGGAATGACTTAGCGACAAGTATTAAAGATGGTAGACTGATTGCTGGTAGTGTTAGTAGCAAGGCAGCAGCAGGTCCTCCACCAAGTCCTAAAGACATAAACGTTTGTATAATTGGAATTTCAGCAGCAGTAGGTATAACGAAAAGCATACCGGCTATTGCAAAGATGACAATGGCGATTAGACCGTTTGTAGATGAGTCTACTTGAGGGAATAGCCAAACACGCGCAGCCCCTATAAGCAATACAGATAGAACATATGCAGGAACAATGTAAAGAACCATACTTCCTAAACTTTTTAACCATCTAGAAAGGAAGTTTCCAGTAGGTTCAGTGTCCGTTATTATCTGGTCTATATCAACCGGTTGTTTGTCTTTAACAAAGCGATTAGCTAAATAGCTGATTCCGAAAGTTAAAATCAGTCCGAAAAATAGGCGAATCAACGTGAACTTCCATGATAAAACAAATGTCATAAAGACAAGCGTCGCAGGATTGATGGTTGGATTTCCAATCCAAAATGCTAAAGCTGCACCAACCGAGACATTTTTTTTACGTAGTCCAACCGCCACTGGGGCTGAACAACAAGTACACATCATACCAGGGACCGAAGCTAGCCCTCCGATGAATGTGCTGCCGAACGATGTTTTCCCAAGCCATTTAAGAAGCCATTGTGTTGGTAATAAGACTTGTACCAAAGAGCCGAGCAGGATTCCTAGTATGGCCGCTTTCCATACGGACGAAAAATAAACCTGTGCATAATCCCAGGCAGATTTCCATGATAGGGTGGCGCTTGACTGGTCTCCCAAAATAGATGTTCCAATGGAATGTGTATCGGCTGCTAGCATCCCTTTTTGATAATAGGGCCACCATTTTATATAAAGTAATCCTACAATAGCGATTACTAAAAATGAAACGATAAACCACAAAGCTTTAGTATTTGACGAGTGTTGTTCATGTAGAGTAGGTCTTAGCTGTGACATGGTTACCTCCCAATAAAATAAAAAAATTTCAAAAGACAATATATTATACCACTAATCTCTAATTTATTTTGGTGAAATAGTAAATTTCACAAATTTAAGCCTGAATTATGCTTTTATTGACTATGTGTTTTATAATAATTAAGACGAAAAGAAAGGTTGATTTAATTATGACAAATTCAAATAGTGTTAAGCTTACTTCATTATCCTCAAAAGGAGGTTGTGGCTGTAAAATCGGCCCAGCAGACTTGGCTCAGGTTTTACGTGGTTTACCACCTACTCTTCCTAACCCGAATTTATTAGTTGGTTTAGATACAAGTGATGATGCTGGTGTTTATCGTTTAAATGATGAATTGGCGATTGTACAAACCGTTGATTTCTTCACACCCATCGTTGATGATCCATATTCATTCGGACAAGTTGCGGCAGCCAATGCCATCAGTGATATTTACGCAATGGGGGGGAAACCGCTAACTGCGCTAAATATTGTTGCCTTCCCAATTTCCAAATTGGACAAACAAGTCTTGACTGATATCTTACGAGGTGCAGGAGATAAGTTAAAAGAAGCAGGTGCCACTCTTGTCGGGGGACATTCAATCGATGACAATGAGCCAAAATTCGGTCTTGCCGTGACGGGGCTTGTTCATCCTGACAAGGTCCGTACAAATGCAGGGGCAAAACCAGGGGATAAACTTATTTTGACTAAACCTATTGGTGTGGGCATTTTAACGACATCGATTAAAAGGGACCTTCTAACAGAGGAAGAAATCGCCCACGTTACAAAAGTAATGTCCACGTTAAATAAAATAGCTTCAGAAACGATGGAATCCTATGATGTCCATGCGTGTACGGACGTTACTGGTTTTGGTCTATTAGGGCATGCTTCAGAGATGTCAAAAGGAAGTAATACCGGCCTTCGTATCCATCATGCCCAAGTGCCGATATTGCCGAGGGTTAAAGAGCTAGCTGAAACTGGTGCCGTGCCTGGGGGAACAAAAAATAACTTTGCCCATCTTCAAGGTGATGTCACTTTCCCAGAAACAATGGATCGGATAGATCAATGGATATTATGTGATGCCGTAACATCTGGAGGACTTTTGATTTCCGTAGCAGGTGTAGAAGCAGATGCATTATTATCCGATTTACTAGATGCAGGAGTGGAAGCCGCAATAATTGGTGAAGTTACCGAAGAGAATCCAGGACACATTGTTGTCATATAATTAACGAAAAATTTGCTTGGAAGAAATCGACGAAAGCTGATTTCTTCCATTCTCATTTCTCAACGCTTGAAGATATTCAAGTTTTTCTTACAGATCCAGAAAGGTGGAAACATTGTGTTCCAAGATATTTCAGTTGATGAATTGCTCGATTTAAAGGATAAGAAAGAACTCACGGTAATTGATGTACGTTCCCCATCTGAATATAAAGATGCCACCATTCCTGGCAGTTTAAATATACCGTTTTTTGATGATGCAGAAAGAGCAGAGGTTGGAACGCTGTATAAACAAGTGAGTGCCCAGGCTGCTAAAGAACGAGGTCTAGAAATTATTTCAGTAAAATTACCGCAGTTTATAAAGGATTTTGCTAAGATAGAAGGCAAAAAAGCCGTTTTTTGTTGGCGTGGGGGTATGCGAAGCAGGACCACCGCCACTGTCCTATCCTTAATGGGAATTAAAGCCCTTCGATTGGATGGAGGGTATCGTAACTATCGTAACTGGGTGGTAGATCACTTAGAAACACTGGACATGAAACCCGAAGCCTATGTATTGAACGGTTTTACCGGAACAGGAAAAACGACGATTCTGCATCGACTTAGGGAAGATGGATACCCTATTTTAGATTTTGAAGGTATGGCAAATCATAGAGGGTCTGTTTTTGGCCAGATTGGTCTGGAACCGAATAATCAAAAAAAGTTCGATTCATTACTTCTCGAGAGCGTCCAAAAAGTTCAGCAATCACCTTTTGTTCTTATTGAAGGAGAAAGTAAAAGGATTGGTAAAGTCATAATTCCCGATTCCGTTTTAGCAAAAAAGGAACAAGGAATACAGGTATTCATCGATTTACCCATAGAAGAAAGAGTTCTTCATATTTTAGAGGACTATCAACCTTGGGAACACGAACAGGAGTGTCTAGAAGCCTTTTTAAGGATTAAAAGACGGATTCATACTCCCATTGCTGCTCAAATAGAAAATGATTTGAAATCCGGTAACTATTCGTCGGCAGTCGCACTATTACTTGAATACTACTATGACCCTATGTATCAACATACTGCCGACCATTTTCCCGATGATCGAAAAATCACAATCCAGGCTAAAAATGTGGATGAAGCAATTGAGATCATTCGTGAACGGTTACGTGTAAAGCATGGATAAGCAGTAGTGCTGTTTGGGTTTTCCTTTTCCAATCAATAATTAATCGGTTACCTGAATCCTAATTCGTTTTATAATGCAAAAAAGCACACCCTAAAAAAGGTGTGCTTTTTTTGATATTCTATTATTTATACATGTCAGCGATTTGCTTTTGTAATTTGCTATCTTCAAGGTACTCATCATAGCTAATTTGCTTATCGATAGTTCCTTTAGGTGTAAGTTCGATTATACGGTTTGCAACTGTTTCAATGAACTGGTGATCATGAGAAGAGAAAATCATAGCTCCTTTGAAATTGATTAATCCGTTATTCAAGGCTGTGATAGATTCTAAATCAAGATGGTTGGTCGGTTCATCAAGCATTAATACATTAGAACCACTTAGCATCATTTTAGAAAGCATACAGCGGACTTTTTCTCCACCTGATAGTACGCTGGCTTTTTTCGTCACTTCATCACCGGAGAATAGCATTCTGCCTAGGAAACCGCGCAGGAAGCTTTCACTTTGATCATTAGGAGAGTACTGACGCAACCAATCAACAAGTGTCAAATCGACACCTTCGAAGAATTCAGAGTTGTCTTTCGGGAAATACGCTTGTGAAGTGGTAACACCCCATTTGTAAGTACCGCTATCTGGTTCCATTTCTCCAGCAAGGATTTTGAACATGGTCGTCTTAGCAATTTCATCTCTACCGACAAATGCAATTTTATCTTCTTTGTTCATGATGAAGCTTACGTTATTCAACACGGTCACACCATCAATGGTCTTTGTGATTCCATCTACACGTAGGAGGTCGTTCCCAATTTCACGCTCTGGTGAAAAACCTACATAAGGATAACGGCGGGATGATGGTTGAATATCATCTAGACTTATTTTATCCAATAATTTTTTACGTGAAGTGGCTTGACTTGATTTAGAAGCATTGGCACTGAATCGGGCAATGAAATTTTGAAGTTCTTTAATTTTTTCTTCTTTTTTCTTATTGGCATCTTGTGTCAATTTAAGAGCTAGTTGGCTTGATTCATACCAGAAGTCATAGTTACCGATGTAAATTTTGATTTTACCGAAATCCAAATCCGCAATATGTGTACATACCTTATTAAGGAAGTAACGGTCATGGGAAACGACGATAACGGTATTTTCGAAACCAATCAAGAATTCTTCCAGCCATCTAATTGCTTTTATGTCCAAGTGGTTGGTAGGCTCATCAAGTAAAAGAACGTCAGGCTTGCCAAACAGGGCTTGTGCAAGCAATACTTTCACTTTGTCGCCACCAGTTAATTCAGCCATTTTCTTTGTATGAAGGTCTTCAGAGATGCCAAGACCTTTTAAAAGGATGGATGCTTCAGGTTCAGCTTCCCATCCGTTAAGTTCTGCGAATTCACCTTCAAGTTCGGCGGCTTTCATACCGTCTTCATCAGTGAAGTTTTCTTTCATATAGATTGCATCTTTTTCTTGCATGACTTCGTATAGTCTTTCATGGCCCATGATGACAACTTTAAGGACCTCTTCTTCTTCAAAAGCAAAATGATCTTGTTTCAAAACGGCCAGGCGTTCGCCAGGTCCCATATGCACATCACCGGATTGTGCTTCAATTTCTCCGGAAAGAATTTTTAAGAATGTGGATTTACCGGCACCATTTGCCCCAATCAATCCATAACAGTTACCAGGCGTGAATTTTATATTAACATCTTCAAACAGTTTACGATCGCCGTAGCGCAAACCAACGTTATTTACTGTAATCATTTATTTACATTCCTCCAATGACAATATCTTTAAAATTATAACATGAAAGAGGGGTCAATAAAAATATTTTAGGTTAACATAAGGGAAAAGTGATATATGCATGATAATTTGGCAATTTGCTCTATACACCGTTCTTATAAGAAAACTACTCTAATCCTTTATGTGAGTGATGTGGATGACTTGGTACTAGTTCTTTTATTTTGGCTTAATAAAGAAATATTTGCTCCCGTCAGCCCATCTAGATAGCCGTAACTATCATATCTCCGATATAAATATAACAAGATATTTCCTAATATTTAATTCTAATAGATTCTTTTCTGGAATATATAGTTTTTCATTCGAAATATAACGTAAACTGGATTCACTGCATTAAAAAAGATTTTAAAAAAACCCGTCTGAGATAAATAAAAAGGTTGAATGTAATTGTCAATTGCCTTTTTCTTTGATAATATGTATGTCCATTTCCGAGGGCATGGTTTAATTTCACATGTTCTAACATGTAGAGGGGAAGGATCAGAATGATACGACATCCCGATTTCGAAAAAGAACGTGAGCGGTTGGATTTTACAAAAAGGTACATTGATGTAGTGATCAAAACTTCAGAGAGCAATAAGGATCAATTCCAGAAGAATATGCAAGAGGCTTTTGGTGATGCGGATTGGTCGGAGTCAGGTTTATACTCCCAGTTACTGACTACCGCCAATTTCTTTGAAATGTCTCAGTCTGAATTGGATAGTTTGAAAATAGCAAAGAACAAACCATACTTTGCAAGAGTAGACTTTGTCCGGTATGACCATACTCAAGGAGAAATTCTTTATTTCGGTAAAACATCTTTGTATCAACGTGAAAGCCAAGAACAGATTATCGTCGATTGGCGTTCGCCCATTGCCAATCTATATTATGAGGGTCGAATTGGAGAAGTGAATTATCAAGCGGAGGGAGAAACATTTAGCGGGGATATCACGTTAAAGCGGCAACTGATGATTGAGGATGGCGAGTTGGAAGAGGTCAGGGACATTGACTTGACTACAACGGATGAATTGTTGCAGGAATCCCTTTCTAAAAGCTCAAGCAATCGCTTGACAGACATTATCACGACGATTCAGGAAGAACAAAATAAAATCATTCGTGCCGATTTAAATAAACCCATTATCGTACAAGGGGCGGCTGGTAGTGGTAAAACGACGATTGCCTTACACCGGATTTCTTATTTCATTTACCATTACAAAGATTTATTTGACCCACGTCAGTTAATGATCCTTGCCCCAAGCCGAGTATTCATCGACTACATATCCGAAGCTTTGCCGGAACTGGGAGTCGATAAAGTCAAACAGTTCACATTTGCTGAATACGTCCAGGTGGCAATTGGGCGGCCTTTAAATCTAATACATGATGATAAGTTGATGCGTATATTGGAGGAAAATAATGACGAAACGAAAGTGGCAATCTGGATATCGGGTTTAAAAGGATCTCCTTTATTTAAATTGATTTTGGACGGATATATAAAAGATATCTTCCGGAGCTTTCACCCAGTGGAAGATTTTTATTGTGATAATTACCGGTTATATTCTGCCAAGAAGTTTATTAGATTATTAGAAGAAGATTATTGGTACCTGCCACTTTATGGACGCCTTGATAAGTTAAAGGACATCTTACAAAATGAAGTGAAATTGAAAAAGAAAAAAATGTTGGATCGAGTTGCTGATTTTTATCAAACGAAAATTGATAAAGCCTTCGCCAGGAACATTGACCCTGTAAAGCGGAAGGAATTTGTCACAAAGTGCCATGACAAAATGATAGAACGGACCGAACGGATGAAAAAGGCGATTCGTACGTCAGTTAAAGCTTATTTTAAGCCATTCACAAACAAAGGCTTGCTACAGTATTATCAGGAGTTATATCAGGATCCTGAACGTCTTGCCTTCTACAGCAACGGTAAACTAAGCTTCGAGGATGCACGTACGTTATGTGAATATAACCAAAAATTGTTTCATGAAAAAAGCTACGAAATCGAGGATTTAGGTGCCTTGTTATATTTACAGGAATTAATTTTTGGTGTTAATAAAGACCATAAAGCCAAAAACGTTGTCATAGATGAAGCCCAGGATTATAGTTTTATGCAATTGCAAGCATTGAAGACAGCCTTTGACACGGATATGTTCACACTTGTTGGAGACCTTGCCCAGGGCATTCATTCGTATAGGGGACTTCAAACATGGGAAGATGTTCATCGTTCCATTTTTCCTAGAGCGACTTATACAGAACTGCAAAAAAGCTACCGGACGACCATTGAAATCATGGGGCAGGCCAATCGGATTCTAAAAATGTTACCTTATGATTTCCCTGAGGTCGAGCCTGTGGTCCGTCATGGAAACGAACCTGAATTCATATCCATCAAAAGCAATTGGGAGGGGCAATTGATTGATCTTATCGAAAAGTTAAAGGAGGAAGGGTATCATACATTTGCCATCATCGCCAAAACGATGAAAGATTGCGTGCTCGCGAATGAAAAATTGAGTAAGCTGTCCAATGATTTTCATTTAATTAATGAAGAGGGTATGATTCCGAAGCATAAAACGATGATAATCCCATCCTATCAATCCAAAGGTCTTGAATTCGATGTTGTCGTGGCCTTATCTCTGGAAGAGACATTTCTTCTGGAGAATGAACTTGATTTGAAATTGCTTTATGTCACCATGACAAGACCTTTACATCGCCTTTACTTTTTTGGAAGTGAAAAAGAAGATTTTCTTTTAGCTTGATGGATAAGATAGGAGGCCGATAGACGTCTGTGCCTCCTATTTTGTCCTGCCTATTATAATTTCACTAGGATATCTAGGATATTATCCCAGCCATAACCAACTTCGGCTAACTCGATTCCGGCCATTTTAACCGTTTTTTCGCTGATTATGCGGCCGCCGAGTGCTTCGTAAAAACCCCTTGATGGATTGTCCTTTAACGCCCATATAATTAAATTAGCATGTTGCTTTTGTACAAGTTCATCTACCACTGCTTTCATTAGTTTTCTTCCGATCTCTTGCCGTTGGTACTCTTTTAACAGATAAATGGCGTATACCTCACCTTGGATATGAAGATGATTCGTTTGTTCTGGACCACCTGCTGCAAAGCCGACGATCTTTCCATCACCATTTTCAGCTATATATGTTGCACTATGAAGCATCGTTAGATTTCTTGACCAATTTTTTTTCCTGGTTTCTAAATTTAAAGAGTTCAGATATGAGTCTGGGAGAATTCCTTTGTAAGTGGATTGCCAACTTTTTATATGAACGTGGGCTATACCAGTTATATCGTTTTCTGTAGCCTTTCTGATTTGCATGTGAAATCACCTTCCATTTAGTAGTTTTCCATAGAATATCATGACAGAAGAGAATAAACTTCAGATTTATGTTTAAAAGTTTCTTATAAAGGAAAAGAAATAAAAGAGTCATTCAACGAGATGAAGGGAAGGTTGAGAAAGATGAAATTGAAAGTTGGTTTTTATTTTCCAGGTGGTAAAGAGATTGAGCATGAGGTCGATGGGGATGACAGTACACAAATCATTTCAAATATTCAGAAGCACCGCTTTTATAATTTAGTTAAAGGCGATACACATTATGTGGTAGACACTGAAAAGGCTGCATACTTCTCGGTGACAGAAATAGCTGATTGATTTTTAACCGTATTGGACATTTGTTCCGATACGGTTTATTCTTTTTTTTGAGATAGAAATACTTTAAAGGAGTCAGTGATGAAAATTAATTTTACGAACAACCAATATAATACATTAATTAAATTGGTGCAGTATGGATATTGGATAGCATCTGATATGGAAAAAAATGAAGAATTCAGTGAGTTAGAGCAGTATTTGAATTCCTATGCGAAGAATTTTGGCGTGAAAGGAATTGAATATATAGAAGAGTATGGGATTTACGATGTGAGTCGTGAGCTTGAAGAAAAAATCCAAGAAGTAATTAATGAGTATGAAGATGGTGTTTTCCTGGATAAGCTTGCCTATCACATGGCAAGAAACGAGTTTGTGAAGGAATCGAAGCTCAAAAATTTCAGCCAAGAGGAAGCATTTTTACGAGTACTTGAACTTGAAGAGAAATACCATCTGTATATAGAAGAGAATGGTCTGGAACATTTGAAAATTGAAAAATGAAGAAAACATGAAAGGGAGAGGAACCTCAATTATTCCTCTCCCTTTCATTAACCCAATTTCTCCATTTAAGTTATCAGGTATTTCCATGAGTGTTACCTAGCTTATTAACGGCAAATGTATAAAATGCCATCATATCTTCCCGCGAAGAAAACCCCGCTTGAGCCGATTTTTCATTGCCCCCACCTTTACCATTGTGTGAAGAAAGCCATTCCCTAAAGAATTGTCCACAATGAATGGAGATGGTGCCATCGTGTGAAAGCAGAGCCTTTTGTTCCTGTAACGTTATAAATAGGAGAAGTGAGCTTTCTTTCCGATGTATAGCTGAAGAGAGCAGTTGTAGATCCTTCAATGTATGGTCTTCAAAAACATGAGCGATCATCGACCCATCTTCTCTATTTGCCAACAACGATGAAGCGAAAAACTCCATGTTTTCCAGTTTAAGCTTTTCATAAGCCATTGATAGCTTGTCGTGCTCGTTTTCCAATCTTTCCACCCTATTAAGGATATCTATACGACCTGTATTAAATTTGTATGATAACGTAGAAAGTAAGGTCAAGCTGTCAGTATAATCGTTTAACGCCCTTAAGCCACATTTAAAATAGAGACGTGTACTTTCTTTCTGTTTTTCCGTTTTGAGGATTTTAATAATTCCTATTTCTCCGGTTTGTTCCACGTGCGTTCCACCACAAGGATTAAATTCAATCCCCTCGATTTCTACAATTCGAATGTTTTCTGTCACCGTAGGCATTTTGACTACGGGTATGGTCTTCAATTGATCTTCAGATACAAAGTATGTATGTAACTTACGATTCTCATAGATATACTGGTTGGCGATCCGTTCCGTTTCAACTGTTTGGACATCAGTCCAGGAAGGTGTATCAATATCAATGGAGACAATGTCTTGGCCAAGATGGAAACTGACGGTATTTGCGTTGAAAAGGTCCCTACAGACGGCTGAAAGTAAATGCTGTCCGCTATGCTGCTGCATATGGTCGAAACGGCGTTCCCAATCAAGCTTGCAATGTACGAAAAGGGAGGCGGGGCTGTTTCCAACCTTATGAAGGATATCTTCATTTTCATTTTTTGAAATTTCAAGAACGGGTATACCATCTATGCTACCAATATCCCCAGGTTGACCTCCACCCTCAGGGTAAAAAGCTGTTTCATCGAGCAGTATATAATAAAAGCCTTCTTCTTCAAAAATGTCGAGGACCTTCGCGCCCCATTCAGATACCTTGGATGATTCATAATATAGTTTCTTTGTCATAATAACCCCTATCCCATCTTTATTCAGTAAATTATATCACCCCCAACCATATTAATGGAATAAGGAACCTTTATCGGATGTTACAGTAAAATATGTAGTCTTTATGACAAAGATTCAAAAAAATTCATGAGACCGTCATTATACTATTTATAGAAAAAACCTTTTGATGTAAAATATTCCTGAAAGAATATACTTTAGACCTAATTAAAATAAAAATATGGAATTGGGGCTCGACTATTTACAGGCTTTGTGTGAAAGTCGACTATCTTTTTTTCTATGCAATATGTTTATTTACGTAGGTTAGAAAGGGTCAAGTGATTAGAATTGCACATAGTCAATATGGAAAAATACAAAAATACTCTCTATCGAAATATTAAAAAACAGCTTTCTGATTGGTTGGAATTAGATAAAACGAAGATGGTTACTACAAATGAGGTATACCGTTTTCTTCATTCTATTAAAGGGACTGCAGGCACCATAGAGTTAGGTGGTCTCATGTTAATATCCGAAAATCTGTTAGGAAAGCTCGATGAAGACAGTGATGGAGTATGGAAACAAGATGACCTTGAAAATCTACTATTTGCTTTAATTGAACATACCTATGAATATGAGCATTTTGCAGAAGTGGAGATAAAAGAAAAGCCAGCCCATGATACACAGGCCCCACTCATTCAAATCATTGATGACGATATATCGATGCTGATTTTATTAAAGGACATCCTTGAAGAAAAAGGGTGGATGGTCATAACGAGTTCTGATCCGGTTAAAGCTACAAAACAATATTTTGAGATGCAGCCAGATTGCTTAATTCTAGATATTCAATTACCTACGAAAGATGGTTATCAAGTTCTGCAGGATATCCACTTTCATAATGAAAAATATTTCATTCCTAAAATCATGATTAGCATTCAAAATGACAAACAATCACGAATTAAAGCATATAAAATGGGGGCGGATGATTTCATTAGTAAGCCTATAGATATTGAAGAATTTGTTGTGAAAATAGAAAGACATATTCAGCGTAAGAAAATTTTCGATCAATCCGTCCTAATTGATGAACTTACTCAAGTATATAATCGTAGGTTCTTTGAAGATATGCTACCGCGTTATTTTCAGGATTTCAAACGAAACGGAAATCTGTTTTCGATTAGTATCATAGATCTGGATCACTTTAAAAGAGTAAATGATACATATGGACATGCGATGGGTGACGTCGTTTTGTTGGAGTTTGCCCAATTTATTAAAAACAATATCCGTAGTTCCGATTTGATTTGCCGGTATGGCGGTGAAGAATTTGTCATTATATTTCCTCAGACAGCAAATGAGGAAGCCAGGAATAAACTAACAGAATTAATAAAGATTTTCTCTACCAAAAGTTTCACTTATGAACAACAACATTTTTCTGTTTCTTTTTCTGCTGGTGTTTATACGGTACATGATGAGAGCATTACTCCTAAAGAGGCTTTTGAGGAAGCGGATAGTTCCTTGTATGAAGCAAAGCGTTTAGGGCGAGCGCGGGTGGAGAGCATTCAAAAAACTAGCATTAAAAAGAAATACCTTAATGTATCAGTGATAGATGACGATATCATTATTAGAACGATCTTAACGAAAATATTGCAGTCGATGGATTTTCCTCTTTATGATTTACATATAGCCGTATATGAAGATGGGGATTCTTTTTTGAATTCAAACCGGGCAAACGAAAACATCTCCCATTTTTTGATACTTGATGGAGTAATGCCAACTATGGATGGCATTGACGTACTGAAGAAAGTGAAAAAGGGTAGCAATGCCGATTCTTTTACCGTTTTGATGTTAACCGGTAGAAAAAGTTCGGGGGACATTGCTACAGCATTAAAATTGGGAGCGGATGATTATGTCACAAAACCTTTTAATATTACTGATCTTCAGGCAAGAATGGAACGTCTGATAAAAAAAATAATGTAAGCAGTAGACCATTTTTTCTATTCGATAGGAAAATAAAAGAGAAAGTAGGGTTGCGGTTTCAAAGAGTCACATGCATTTGAAACGAATTGATCCTTCTATTGCAGTACTGATCGTAAGGAGAATGAAAAAGTGAAACGGATTTTATTAGCTGAAGACGAAGAAATTTTGCGTATGCTTGTTGTGGATACATTAGAGGATGAAGATTACGAAGTCGATGAAGCTTCTGATGGTATTGAAGCGGTTCAATTACTTGAAAAGAATAGCTATGATCTCATCATCTTGGATTATATGATGCCAGGCTATACCGGTTTAGAAATCATTGAAAAAATCGAATCAACTGAAATTGAAAATAAAGGGAAAATCCTGATGCTATCAGCGAAAAGCCAGCAATTTGAACAAGAGAGAATTTTAGAAGCGGGAGCGGACTATTTCATGGCCAAGCCTTTTAGTCCAATGAAGCTTTTAGAGAAAATAGAGGCCATTTTAGATGAAGCTGAAACGTTATTCAAATAAGAGTCTTTCTCGTCAAGTAGTGAGTCTAATGACTGCTTGTATCATTTTATTCATAGTTGGTACAGGGATTTTATTTTATGTGCTGCAGACTGTGAATGCAGAATATATCCAGAAAAGAAATGGAATTGTTGAGAAAGAATTGTTGTTGGATGAAATTTACGAGCAATATAATAATGTCTTTTTGGATGCTAGAGGTTATATTGCATTTGGAAATGAGACATATAAAGACAAAGTTTGGAGCAGGGAAGATAAGATACGACATGATATTTCCACTTTCAAGGACCTATCAAGTTCAAAAGCCGATGAAAAAGCCCACACCGATCTCGTGAATTTTACTGATTATTATTTTAATGCCATTAAGCCTGTTTTTTCGAATATGGAAATGGACGGGAGTAGGGATAAGGGTAAGCAAATAGAAAATGAGATCACTGCCCAAGTTGCGGATTTTCGCGACAGTGTAAGGTCGTATTCGTCTGCGCTTTCAGAAAAGCTTGATGAGAATGTGAATGCATTGGCAAAAGAACAGTCCATTTTACAAGGGACCTTTATCGGATTCGTACTTGTTTTCTTATTGGTCTTTCAGAAAGTCGTGAGAAGCATTATTAGGAATATCGGAAAGCCTTTGGCTGATTTTTCATTTGCAGCTAATGAGATTGCAGCTGGTAGGGACGCCATCATTTCAGTAGATGAAGGCCGGGGAGATGAATTAGGGGTTTTGGCCATTGCCTTTAGAAAGATGATTGTAAGCATTCAGGATAAAGAGCAGGAATTGATGGCTCATAATGAAGAATTGCTTGCTCAGCAAGATGAACTTCAGGCCCAGCAGAATGAATTACAAGAAACGTTGGGGCTTATAACGAAGAATGAGAAACAACTGACTAGAAGAAATGAACTAATAAATGGTATTTCCACTTCTTTGGATAAAAATGACGTTCTTAAAAGTATTGTCTGTAATATGAGCAGTTTGATTGGAGCTGACCGTGGTATGATTACTCTAATTAATGAAGATGCATATTCTTCTTTCGGCATATCGGAATATGGAGTACAGCAATACCGAAAGAATATCAATACTGGGTTAAATGAACGCTTAATAGAAGGAAAAAAGCCATTCACTGTTAAAAGAGAGCAACATGTCAGTGAAAAGGGATACCATGAAAATACGAATTACAGTTATGATTTATTTCTTCCCGTTCTATCCGCTTTGCAAGAGGTCGACGCAATCATGGTTTTCAGCCGTTATGGATCCGCTTATACAGAAGAAGAAATGAGTGAATGTGAAACATTGGCTAAGCAGATTTCAACTTCACTTGATAAAATCAAGCTGTACGAGCAAACGGAAGATAATCGCCGGTTAAATCAGGATATCCTGAGCACTATACAGGAAGGCATTCAATTAATAGACCAAGATAGAAAGATTGTTCAAGTGAATCAACAATTTTGTGACCTATTCAAACCGGGGTCAAAACCAGTACATGTCATCGGATCTCCATGGGAAAGATGGAGTAGTGAAATGGATAGCCGGATTGCCCAAGAAGATTTCTTGGATACCTTGGAAAAAGCATTAAAAAGAGCGGATGAAGAAGCGGACTCTGAAGAGCGCACGTTCACTTTTCACAAGAAAGAAAACAACCAGGTTCTCAAGGTGTACTTTGAAACCATAAAGTATGGTGAAGAAGCTTATGGCACCATTTTGGTTTTTCGTGATATTACGAAAGAATATGAAGTGGACCAAATGAAGTCCGAGTTTGTCAGTACTGTCAGTCATGAATTGCGTACCCCGCTTGCGAGTGTTCTAGGCTTTACCGAATTAATGTTAAATAAACCGTTAAAACCGGAAAGACAAACAAAGTATTTACAGACTATTTATAATGAGGCGAAGAGGCTCACCGCTTTAATCAATGACTTTCTGGATGTGCAACGAATGGAATCGGGTAAACAAACATATGAGAAGAAATATGTTGAGATTCTACCGTTGTTGCAAAAGGTCATAGAGAACCTTGAAATTAGCACATCACTCCATGATATTCGTCTTCTTGCGGAAACTGATGATCTCGTGATTATAGGTGACCGCGCAAAAATCGAACAAGCTATCATGAATCTATTGAGTAATGCAATTAAATACTCTCCAGATGGAGGGAAAGTTCTTATTCGGGTGTACAGCAAGAAAGAAACGTTATCCATCGATATCGTGGATGAGGGGTTGGGAATCCCACAGGAATCCCTTAAACATTTGTTCCAGAAATTTTACCGTGTGGACAATTCGGACCGCAGGCGGATAGGAGGAACGGGTTTAGGGTTATCCATCGTGGAGGAAATCGTCAAATCGCATGGTGGGCATATATCCGTAAAATCAGAGTACGGTCGTGGAAGTACATTCACCCTTTCATTCCCTAAGATAACCCTTAAGGAAGAACGTACCCCGAATGATGAACATTCAAAAAAATTGAGCTATGATATCATGGTCATTGAAGACGATTTCAATTTAGCGGAGTTATTAAGATACGAACTGGTTGACAGCGGTTTTCAAGTCAGTTATTTCAAAAGCGGAAAGAAGGCGCTTCAGAAATTGAAGCAATCGCCTCCGGATGCCATCGTCCTTGACATTCTCCTTGAAGAGGGGGAAATGGATGGGTGGTCAATCATGAAAGAGTTGAAAGGAAGACCGGAGTTAAAGGACATCCCCATTTTTTGTATCGACTGCGCTTGATGAAAAAGAAAAAGGTTTTTCGCTTGGGGCAAAGGAATACTTGGTTAAACCTTATAAACCAAGTCAATTATCAAAGGTGATCATGCATACGTTATTAAGCAATGGAAAAAAAGGCCAGATTATGGTCCCACGTCCATCCTGGGAAGCCGAAAGAAGCCTTTGAAAAATAAAAATGTTAGAATAGGTGTACAGAAAGATAAAAAAATGATAGATTCAAATATGATGGAAAAATAAATATTTGGGTACAATTGTAGGTAAAGGTAAGTTACAGGAGGATTTTTATACATGCAAAAAATTCAGGCCGGTTTGGCTGTAGAGTTACAAGTAGAACGTAAGGCTGATTTCGGATGGTTCTTGACTGATGGTTCGGAAGATGTCTTGCTACACCATAATGAAGCGAATGAAGGTACTGAACTTGAAATTGGTGATGAAGTTACAGTATTTATCTATCATGATAAACAGGCACGGTTAACGGCTACCATGAATATTCCGGAAATACAGATTGACAAATATGGCTGGGCAGAAGTCGTCAATGTACAAAAGAAGCTAGGCGTCTTTGTGAATATTGGGCTTTCTAAAGATATTCTTGTATCTTTGGACGACCTTCCGAACATCGATCGTTTATGGCCGGAAGTGGGGGATCGTCTCTATATTTGCCTGAAAACAGATCGGAATGATCGTTTATTCGGCAGACTTACAACGGAAGATATCATTCAAGAAATCACTGTTCCAGCTCCATTAAAAGGAGTCCGCAATACTACCGTAAAAGGGAATGTATATCGATTGCTGATGGTCGGTTCCTTCTTTGTTTCTGAGGAAGGGTATCGTTGCTTTATTCATGAAAGTGAGAGAAAAGAAGAGCCGCGCCTAGGAGAATTTGTTGAGGGGCGTGTAATCGACAGTAAGGAAGATGGCACACTTAACGTTTCTCTATTTCCATTCAAGCAAGATCTAATGGAAGAAGATGCTGATATCATCTATACTTATTTAATGAATCGCGGTGGAGCCATGCCATATGGTGATAAGACTCCGCCTAGTGATATCCAGTTCCATTTCGGTTTAAGTAAGGGAGCCTTCAAACGTGCTCTTGGTAAATTGATGAAAGAAGGAAAGATTTATCAAGAAGAAGGATGGACATACTCTTCTGATCGTAAATGATAAAAAAGCAGCGGAATGAACTTCTCCGCTGCTTTTTTATGGTTCTTATTAAAAGATTTTCTTTTTCCCCTTTTCTTCTTTTAAAATCTCCACCGCTTCACGAAATCTCATGGAATGAACAATTTCTCTTTCTCTTAAAAACCTTAATGAATCGTTGATGTCCGGATCATCCGAAATGTCAATCAACCATTGATAGGTTGCTCTGGCCTTTTCTTCTGCTGCAATATCTTCATATAAATCTGCTATGGGATCGCCCTTTGCTTGAATATACGTAGCCGTCCATGGATTTCCTGCTGCATTTTCATAGAAGAGGGCGCTGTCGTGATTAACATAGTGGTCACCAAGACCGGCCTCTAGCATTTGTTCCGGTGTGGCGTCTTTTGTAAGCTTATAAATCATCGTTGCAATCATTTCTAAATGGGCAAATTCTTCCGTTCCAATGTCGGTGAGCAATCCGATCACTTTTTCCGGAATTGTATAGCGTTGATTTAAGTATCGTAGTGCGGCAGCCAATTCACCATCAGCGCCTCCATATTGTTCTCTTAAATATTTAGCCAGTGTGGGATTACAAGTACCAACCTTTACTGGATATTGTAGCTTTTTCTCATATATCCACATAGATATCTCTCCTTAAACCTGCCATGGCCAGGGTCCTTGGCCCCATTCCCATTTATTTTCACCATCTGGACTGTTTCCAAATTGAAACAATGGGCCGTATTTAGGTTCAAATGCTGCCTTCAATTTGGTTGAGTATTGTTGAAATTGGTTGAATTGTTGTAAAGCTTGCTGATCATGGGGATGTGTATCCAAATACAGAGTCAGCTCGACTAACACGAAATCGGCAGCTTGTATTTGGCCGAGTAACTGGTAATATTCATCATCCAGTTTCCTATTCATTACTATTTCTCCCTTTCACGATATGGATTATCATAAAAATCGTAGAAAAATTTCCAAAGCGTACCATACCTCAAAGCTTCTTCTGGAGAAAATTGTTCCAGGTTAGGCGGCTGAAAATTAATATACAAATTCGGAGGCGTACGGTAATACTTTCTTCCGATTGGTGGACATGGATCGAATTTGCTATGAAAAGGCTTATAGGACTTGATTAAGGTAAAAGTCTTTTCACTTGCCAAGGAAACCCCTCCTTTCAATATAAGGTCAGCCATTAATAATTATGCTGTTGTTAATAAAATATGCCTAATGAAAAACGGTCAAAAGGTAGGACAGACTCTACTTGGAATCATTTTTGTATTTTTGGGCTTGTTATCCTCTTGTTATCTTTCTGTGATGTTTGACATCTATTCTTCATCTGTTTGTTCTTTGTATAGGAACAATCTGTGATAGTATTTAGAACATAGCTTTTGAAAGAGTTCACAAGGAGGTACGATATATGAAAAAATCAATTTTATCGTTAACGGCCGTGGTGGCCATATCAGGAGCATTTACAATACCGGTTCAAGCTGAGGAAGTTACAGTCAAAAATGGTGACACACTATGGGGATTATCTCAATCACATAAAGTTTCAGTAGAAGATATTAAATCATGGAATCAATTAACGTCAGATTATATATATGTGGGAGACTCTTTACATATTTCTCAAGAAGAGCAATATACCGTAAAGGCTGGAGACACATTATCGAAAATAGCGAATAAATATCATGTTTCGATTAAGGACCTTAAATCATGGAATAATTTAAATACAGATACAATTCATCCAAAACAGGCCCTAGTTATTAAACCAGCGGCAAATAAGGTGGAGGCAGCAAGTACAGGTCCAGATAATAAGGCAGAGCAAGCTGCACCAGCACAAGAGACTGCACCAGTACAAAAAACTGCACCTACACAACCTGAAAAAACAGAAAAAGAGAAAAATGTATCGCAAAATGAATCAAATCAAGACAATGTAGCAAAAGAAATGACTGTAAGGGCAACAGCCTATACAGCAGATTGCCAAGGATGTAGCGGCGTCACAGCGACAGGGGTGGATTTGAAAGCAAATCCAAATCAAAAAGTCATTTCCGTTGATCCATCTGTCATACCGCTAGGAACAAAAGTATATGTAGAAGGCTACGGTTATGCAACGGCAGCTGATACAGGTAGTGCGATTAAAGGAAATAAGGTCGATATTTTCATTCCAAATAAAGAAGATGCTCTAAACTGGGGCGTCAAAAACGTTAATCTAAAAATCCTTAATTAAGAACTGACAATTGCTCTATATGAAAGAAGGAATGGACACAGATAATAACTGTGTCTATTTTTTATTCTTTTGGTGTATGAAAAAAACGAGTACAATAGAGATATTAAAACAATAGTCAATTGGGGGAGTCACACTTTGATAGAAAAAGCACGCGAATATTTACAGCAGTATTTTGGTTATGAATCATTCAGGACAGGCCAAGAAAAGATTATCGAGCAAGTCTTAGATGGAATAAACACAGCTGGAATTATGCCGACTGGAGGAGGAAAGTCAATTTGCTACCAGATTCCAGCCCTACTTTTGCCAGGCGTCACACTCGTTATATCCCCGTTAATCTCCTTGATGAAAGATCAGGTTGATGCCCTCGAACAAAACGGCATCGATGCCACTTTTCTCAACAGCTCCATATCTGGTACGGAAGCTTCCAATAGGATGAGAGATATTAAGCAGGGAAGGTACAAGCTGGTATACCTGGCACCGGAACGATTGGAAAACCATATTTTTCAGAGGGATCTGGCTAGTGTGGATATATCGATGGTCGCGATAGACGAAGCTCACTGCATCTCTCAATGGGGTCATGATTTTAGACCAAGTTATTTAAAAATCAAAACCTTTTTGAAAGAAATGCCGACTGCTCCGACCATTCTTGCCTTAACAGCGACAGCAACCCCGCATGTAACAGAAGATATCTGTCAGTCATTGGGAATTACTGCAAACCATACGGTATCCACAGGATTCGCTAGGGAAAATTTATTTTTTTCCGTCGTCAAGGAAGAGAACCGCAGTCGATATTTAATGCGTTATATTGAGAAGAATAAAAATGAGTCCGGTATTATATATGCTGCAACAAGAAAAGAAGTCGATTCATTACATGCCAAACTCAACAAAGCGGGTATTAAAACAGGGCGTTATCATGCTGGAATGAATGAACATGATCGATCTGAACAACAGGAGCTATTCATTCGTGACGATATATCTTTGATGATTGCAACCTCAGCTTTCGGTATGGGCATTGACAAATCAAACGTTCGTTATGTCATCCATTACCAAACGCCGAAGAATATGGAAAGTTATTATCAAGAAGCAGGTCGTGCAGGACGTGATGGATTGGATAGTGAATGTATTCTGCTTTATTCACCTCAAGACATGCAGATTCAGCGTTTCTTAATCGACCAATCCAATCCCTCTCAAGAATGGCAAGCCCAAGAACTGAAGAAGCTGAATAGGATGAAGGATTATTGTTTTACAGAAGGGTGTTTACAAGCATTTATCCTTCGATACTTTGGTGAAGAGAATCCGGAAGATTGTGGTCATTGTGAAAACTGTACGGATAAACGTGATGCCGTAGATGTGACAACTCAGGCGCAAATGGTCCTTTCGTGCATGTTGCGAATGGGGGAAAGGTTCGGCAAGACGATGATCAGTCAAGTGCTTACAGGTTCAAAAAACAAAAAGATAGAACAATTTGGATTCCATAAGCTCTCGACATATGGAATTATCAATAATCAGTCAGCTAAAGATGTTGCCGATTTCATAGATTTTTTGACCGCCAAGCAATTTATCGAAATGACAGGTGGGCAATTTCCTGTTCTTAAAGTAACAAATGCTGGTAGGGAAGTGTTGCTAAATCAGAAGCAAGTGCTACGCAAAGAAGTGAAACAAGTCACCAGCATTAATGTGGATCATGGTTTGTTTGAAGAATTACGACGTGTAAGAAAAGACATCGCAAGTACGGAAAATGTGCCGCCATTCATTATTTTTTCGGATGCCACTTTAAAGGATATGGCAACAAGGTTACCTGTGACAGAACAAGATTTCCTTGAGGTCAAAGGCGTGGGCTCACAAAAATACGATCGTTTTGGTAGGACATTTTTAGAGGTAGTTTCGAATTATTTACAAGCACATCCTGACATTGAGTCGAATAGAATATATAAAAAAGAAACGACGAAAAGCAGTACAGGACCTTCACATATCGAAAGTTATCGTTTATATCAAGAAGGAAAGTCAATCAAAGAAATTGCAACGATAAGAGGCCTGTCTACAATTTCCATCGAAAATCATTTATTAAAGTGTGCGGAAGAACAAATGGATATCAAATGGGAGGGTTTCTTCAATCAAGAAGAGTACGATTTAGTACTGGAAACTGCTAAACAACTTGATTCCGGAAAGCTAAAACCTCTTAAAGAGGCCCTTCCCGAGCATTTTTCATACTTTCAGATAAAAGCGATCAAGGTAAAAGCCACATTAGCTAACTAATTGATCAAATAATGGTTATTTTTTAGCGCTGGATAAATAAGAAGTTGATTTGATACGTATACTATAGAAGTAAAACAGCCGAAAAGTTCATTGGCTTAAAACTTGGTGTGTAATTTGAAAAAGGAGGTTGCTCATGTATTTTGGCAAAAAGAATTCAGAGGAACCAGAAATCATAATGGAAGATACTATTGTATATGCGTGCGGATCAGCGGATTGTAATGGCTGGATGAGGAAGGACTTTGCCTCAGTAAACTATGATTGTCCAATGTGTGGAAGTCAATTAATTGAAGAAGTTAGAGAACTTCCGAAAATTGAAAATGAATATAATGCGTATAAATAAAAGGGGTAAG
>NZ_JBNNSR010000010.1:0-189679 GCF_050277925.1 Peribacillus sp. NPDC097264 | reverse complement strand
TCATTTTACTAAAAAGGGCGATTTTTTTGTGCATAAATTTATAAAAAAAAGGGGTTGCCCTAAAAGTCATATTCCTGACTTTTGGGACAGCCCCTGGAAACACCTAATCCGAAATAACAAATGACATTAGGCTTAGGATCTTCCATCTAATCCTGCGCCACTATTTGATAGTCTATCAAAAACGCCCCTATCCGTTCGGCCGCTTCTGTCAATCTCTCAACCGGCTGGACCAGGGCCATTCGAACATATCCTTCACCCTGTTTTCCAAAAGCATCTCCTGGGACCACGGTTACACCCGCCTTTTCAATCAGTTTATAGGCAAAGTCGCGTGACTTCCATCCAGCCGGAATGCGGGCCCAAATGAACATTGTCGCAGCAGTTTTCGGCACGTACCAACCGGATTTTGCGAGACCCGATATCAAGGCGTCACGACGGGCTTCATACACATCCACCTGATCGGACAACAAGGAAAGGTTGGAGGTGAGTGCCATCTCGGCCGCCTTTTGAATCGGATAAAAGACCCCATAATCGATATGGGACTTCAAAGTCCCCAGGATGTTCAGCGCCTCTTGATTTCCGACTGCATATCCGATTCGGCAGCCGGCCATATTGAACGTTTTTGAAAGCGAATTGAACTCGATTCCAATCTCCTTTGCACCCGGAATGGATAGGAAGCTAATCTGTGGATGATCATCGAAAATCAGTTCTGAATAGGCAAAGTCGTGTACGACCAAAATATCGTTCCTGTTTGCAAAGGAGACGACCTCGGCAAAAAAGGCTTCATCCGCAAGGGCCGTGACTGGATTTCCTGGATAACTAAGGACCATCATCTTCGTCTTGGCCAAAATATCTGCCGGAATATCGCTCAGCTGGGGCAGAAAATGATTCTCTTGCGTAAGCGGCATCGGATAGATCACGCCACCTGCAAGATTCACACTTGCTTCATATATCGGATAGCCCGGATCGGGCACCAACACATAATCGCCCGGGTCAATCATCGCAGTCGCCAAATGGGCAAGTCCATCCTGCGATCCCATCAGCTGCAATACTTCCGTATCCGGCTCAAGATGCACCCCGTAACGCTGTTCATAAAAAGAACAAACAGCATCATGGAATTCCGGTATTCCCTTCAACGTATACCCGTATGCAGTTGGATCTTTTGCATACTTTACAAGTGTATCTCTTACAAAGTCCGGCGGAGGCATATCCGGACTTCCGACACTCAAATCAATAACATCCTTGCCTTCCCTCAACGCCTTTTGTTTACGGTTCGCCAGCTCCGAAAAGATTCCCGTTTCGAAATTCCCTACTTTTGCAGATGGAGTAATTTTCATGATAAGTCCCCTTCACCTCATGTTTTTTATCTAGTGCTTTAGTAAATGTCCTGTTCCTAGCTTGTCAGCTTTATAGGTGGAATTTGTTCTTTACGTTATCTAAACAGTTCGTGGTTAGTTCACGAAACCCTCCAAAACCTTCATTATGAAAGGATATCTTGAATATTGAATAAACCAACAGGTAGACTCATAGATTCCCCTTAATCATTTACACCATTTACCATTTATTATAAAATGCAATAGGAAATATTATCAATATATGAATATATATAGAAATGCAATCGGGACGTACTACATGTTGAAATGAGGATGACACTATGGGTTTTAAGGATTTTATGGGTAAACAATTTCTTGATATTATCGAATGGGAAGACGCCACCAACGATACCTTGGTCTATAAGTTCCCCATGAAAGATAACGAGATTCAAAATGGGGCACAGTTGACCGTACGCCCAGGCCAAAACGCCGTTTTCGTTGAGGAAGGAAAAGTGGCTGATGTATTTAGCGAAGGAATGTATAAGCTTGAGACGAAGAACCTGCCTATCTTAGCAGACATTAAAGGCTGGGCTTTCGGATTTAAATCCCCGTTCAAAGCCGATGTGTACTTTGTAAACACCAAAAAATTCATCGATCAGAAATGGGGGACATCCAACCCGATTTGGATAAATGATCCGAAGTTTGAACAAGTGGAAGTCAAAGCTTTCGGATTGAAGACCCCAAGATGTTCATTCGTACCGTCAGCTCCACAAACAAGATCTATAAGTTGAATGAATTAAAAGGGCAATTGAAGGAATATGTCTTAAGCGAATTTTCCAATGTCGTTGCCAAACAAGGCGTGACGATCACCGAATTATCCCAGAACTATCGGGTGATGAACGATGCGATGAAACAGGAACTGGAAAATGAATTCACGGATATGGGACTTGAAATCGTTTCCTTTACCGTCACCAACATTTCCTTGCCGGAAGATTTGACGAAGTTCTTGAAAGAAAGAACGCGCATTAATATGATGGGTGGCATGAACAACTACAAAGATGTCAGAAAGCTTGATGCCTTAGAGAATGTTTCTGAAAAGGAAGGCTCAGGCGGTGATATGATGCAAGCCGGGATGGGACTTGGTGCCGGCCTCGGTTTTGGGCAACTCATTTCCCAATCTCTTCAAGGCGGCAACCAGAACAATGAACCATTGCACACGGAGAAAACGGTACCGTCTGAACAAACCGAAAAGTGTCCTGAGTGTAATCATGACAATCAAAAAGGCGCAAAATTCTGTGGCAATTGCGGAACGAAAGTAGAACGAAAGGCTGTTGCCACTTTTTGTACGGAGTGTGGCCATCCCAATACGCCGAATTCTAAATTCTGTGCAGAATGCGGGAATAAATTAGGATGATGAATAAATGGAACATTCAATGGATCATCACACTGCTTCTCTGTTTCACCTCCCTTCTCATCTTTCCCGTCGATGCCACACTAGCCGATGTGGGGAATGGTGTATCGCATAATGAGGAACCGGAAGACGAATTCGTCAATACTTCCACGACTTCAGGGGAAGGCATCGACTTATGGTTTTTGTTTTACTTTCTAAAAAAATATCTAAAACGAATGTGGTCGAAAATATCGCCATCCTTGAATCGAAAATCGTTCGCTATGAAAATGACGGATCCAATGACGAACTCGATGTATATATCAAAGCCCGGATGAACGATTACGTAATTGATGATCATACCAAGAAAGTCCTCAAAGGTAATCCTGACCGGGATATTTACATGTCTTATATCTGGACACTGATCCGTAAGGAAACCGTATTGACCGAGACTCAAAAAGAGAAATATGATGTGACGCAATGTCCAAACTGTGGGGCGAATGTCAGTATCAATGCATCCGGACAATGCGAATATTGCGATAGCGTAATTTCAAGCGGGGAATATGATTGGGTGCTCTCCAAGATCAAAGTCATCAGCCAAAAATAAAAACGAGTAGGAATTTCCTAACTCGTTTTTTCTTATTTATGTTCTTGATTAGCTGCTTGTTTCCACTGATCGTTTCCTTGCATGGAACACTTGATAAAGGACCAATGCAAACAGCGATAGGATCGCACCGGATATAAAAGGTAAACCGATGTAGATGGAGAATAACCAACCACCTATAGGAGGGCCCGCAATCCTTCCGAATGAATCAAAGGAAGAAAGTAAGCCCGTGACCCCACCATGGCCGGATGTTGAACTTTTAGTGACCAGTGCCGAGATGGCAGGGCGGATGACACCGTTCCCCAATCCGAAAATCGTCAGGAAAATCGCCGATGTCCAGAAATTAGTCGAGAACAAGATGAGCACAAATCCAATCGCCGATACGACAATTCCGATTCGAATGACGTTTCCTTCCCCGAACTTCTTGGTCATCGGTCCGATTAATCCACCTTGAACAATCGCACTACCGAATCCCATGATCATAAAGATATAACCTAATTGAACAAGACTTATATCAGCCTTTTGGGCTGCAAAATAAGCAAACGTCGTCTCTAAGCCCGCCATGGAAAGGGTAATGATCAATTGCAGAATAAACAGGACGCTCATCGGACCTTTAAAGGATTTCCACATGGACACCTTTTCTTCCGTCCGATGGGATCTTTTTTCTTCAGTGAGCGATTCTTTCAGTAATATCATGACTAAGATCAGGGTAATGATGGATGAAATACCGGCGATGTAAAACGGCATATTCAAACTCGTCTCCGAGAATATCCCACCAATGGCCGGACCGAATATGAAGCCAAGTCCTGTAGCGGCCCCAATGATTCCCATCCCTTTTCCCCGTTCTTCGGGTGTCGTAATATCTGCTACGTATGCCATGGCAGTTGGCATATTCGCTGAAGATAAGGCACCTCCGATAATCCTGGCGATGAATAGCACCAGTAAAGAATCCGCCGATGCCATGATGAAAAACGAAACAGCCAAGCCTGCGATCCCGATCATCATAACCGGCTTCCGGCCAATCCGGTCAGATACGCGGCCCCACATTGGTGCGAATATCAATTGCATGAACGAATAGACAGCCATCAAAAGACCAAGCTCTGTCGGGCTTCCTCCCACTTTTTCAGCCAGGAAAGGCATGACGGGAATGATGATTCCAAACCCAACCATGACTAAAAACATCACTAAGAAAAGAACGGGTAATACCTTTTTTGTTTCCATGATTTATCTCCCTCTATTCCCCTTTTGGTAGAATCTTCTGTTAGATTTTATATGTATCCACTTTACCATCCATTCTATTATACAACTATCCCTTTACACAGCATTGTTTCATACTATGTTCATTCGTTTTAATCTAATAATGATGTCGTCATCCCTACATATTATCCCTCATCATGTAAAAATACACTCAATTTTGGAGACACGAATAAATAAAGAAGCCCAATCCAAAGATCGAGCCTCCATTATCCACTCTTACTCACGGAACCAATTCGCCCCTTCATCCATATGTACAAATGGGATGGTGGTATCAATCACACCCATGATTCTTTCTTTTTCAATATCTTCTCCTGCAAGCCATTTTGCAAAGTCCAAAACCGTAGGCTCCTGATTGCCGCCCAGTGCAATCCATGCTTTCATTTCACGCGGCAAATAAACCGACGTATGGATCGTCCCTGCCCAGCTGCTATACAAATCGGAAAAAACACCCTGATTGGTGTCGTTAAACAAACGAAATGCTTCATATGTATCCGAGATGCTATCCTGTTGTTGATGGATAGTGTCCAATCTCCGTTTCGAATCCACAAGATGATGACGGTTTTCATGCTTCAGGATCTCAAAATGATTGGTGCAGGCAGTCGCTGTCCGGACCTCCACATTTCTTGGGGACGTTTCTATTATAAAACTCTTCCCACTTCCATCATGAACGACGTATGTGAATGAATGTCGATGCGGAATTTCCTTCAGCATCGTAACGGCTTCCTCGACATTTGCACAAGACTCCAATATCAATCGGCCAATCATGCAGCAAATGAATCCATCGCCGGGATTTTTCCGATTCATGAAGTTATACCCTATCGATAGCCCTTTTTCGTTCATCCCATCCATCCGTCCAGTCCCGCGTTGGCTCGGACCGATGCTCGCATACCCCTGGTCCGTCGGCTGGAATAGCACATAACGTCCCTCATAGGTTTTCGGATGGTAATCATAATTACGCACCAAATACGAATCGCCTGTCATGATCGAACAACCTGATCGAATATAATCCAATCTATAGCCGCCGAACTCCTGGAGAACACGTTCGATTGGCCATTTTAATGCTTCTTGGAACCCGAGTATTTCTTCCCATACGCCAGGTGCAAATGAAGTAATTGCATTTTTGACCTCTTCCTCTTCAACCGTAAAACGTGGCTGCCTTACTTTCCACTGATCTTCACGATTTTTAACAGTGAGGGAATCCTTTAATTTCTCTCCCTGCATGAATCCAAAGTCATAATGCTTACCCCTAAATTGTAGTATTTCACTGTATAGGTGTTTCACGAATTATCCCTCTTTTATCCTAGTGGTTATCTCCCATTAAGAATACTCGATGTATAGTTGAAAATAAAGGAACTAATGCTTTTTATTTCGAAGTTCCTCACTGATTTGGTGGGATATGGTTTTAAAACCATTCAAAGGGATGACGGCCTCTATGAGAATGACCCCTATTAATATAACAAGTGGCGTGGAAATAATTCTGTAAATGTAAGAGTATTTCGGTATAGTAAAAAAAAAGGTTACTATGAATCTGAAGGAGATGACTATTTATGGCTTGCCCAATAACGATTAATATTAAATGATAAGCTTTTATTTGAAGCCATCCGTTTTCTGAGCGCGGACCATTTCCTTAGCATTATGATTAGCCGTTACCAACTCTTCTTCTAGAAAAGGGACTGTAACAATACTTTCATTGAGGTCGGCACCGATAATATCTCCTGGAATGCCGCAAAAAAAAGCCCCACAAGATGATCATCATCCTGCAGGGCTCTCTTTTAGTTTTCGTCTATTTCATTACGTTTTTTCTTGAATAGTTTTGATAATACTTCGTAAACGATTGGAACGATAAGCAATGTTAATAGCGTTGAACTTGCTAATCCACCAATTACTGTAATACCAAGACCTTTTGAAATTAAACCGCCGCCGCCTGAGCCAAATGCTAATGGCATTAATGCTCCGATGGTTGCAATGGCCGTCATCAGGATTGGACGGAGTCGTGTTGCGCCAGCTTCTAGAATGGCTTCACGCATACTCATACCATCACGTTCCATATGAATGATCCGATCTACAAGTACGATGGCATTTGTTACAACGATACCAATTAACATGAGAAGTCCCATCATGACCGATACCGAGATCGTTTCACCAGCGATTAATAAACCTACAAACGAACCAATGACCGTAAACGGTAAGGAGAACAGGATAGCAAATGGTGCGACGCCCTCACGGAATGTGACAACAAGGATGAAGTACACGATTGCGATTGCTGCGATCATGGCTAAACCAAGTTGGGTAAATGTTTCTGACATATCCGCTGCTACACCGGCTACACCGATTGTCACGCCTTTTGGTAAGTCTAATTTATCAATGTCTTCATCTATTTCAGAAGTGGCCTTTGAAATATCTTTATCTGTGATGGTTCCTGAAACAGTGGCGTAGTATTCACCTTTACTACGGGCCAATGTATTCAACGTGGTTCCTTCTTTAACCGTGACCAATTCAGAAAGTTTCATCGTCGTGCCTGTTGCGGTTGGTACTTTTTTATCTAACATATCATCAATTGATTTTGGCTGTTCGTCTTGATCTTGCTGAACGATGACTTCTACTGACTCACCGTCTTTTTCAATGGTTGTTAATACTTCTTCTTGGGTAGAAGGGCTTAACATCCCAATGATTTGGGCTGTAGTTAATCCATACTTCAATAATTCATCTTGCTCTACTTTGAATGTATATTCAACATAAGCATCCTCTGTACTAGAAGAAACGTCCTTTAAGCCGTCATTTTTCTTCATAACGCCTTCTACTGTTTTTACAGCGTCATTTAATTTACCTAAATCTTCACTGTAGAACGTGTAGCTGACTTCATCACTCGCCACAGACATAGACGAGAAGTTCTGGCTCTTCCATTCGCCTGATTGACCAATATTGAAGACATATTCTTCAATCTCTTCCCGTACTTCCGGGAAGTTTTTCATGTCTGGGTCAAAGATCAGGTACATGAGGGCACCGCTTCCGCCCCCGCCCATCATTGCGGCCATGGAGTCGCCATCCTCTGTTACGGATAACTGAACAATATCAATCTCGTCACGTTTTAGTAACTTCTTTTCCACCACTTCAAGGTTCGCTAATGTTTCGTCCTTAAGCTCCCCTGGTTCTGGTGTGTAGGTTAAGTACATCACTTTTTCTTCTTCGCTACCTAAGAAACTAAAACCGATTAATGGCGTTAAGGCCAAACTGCCGGCTAATAGAACCACAGATATGATGGAAGTGATCACTTTATGATTCAATGTCCATCTAAGAACACGTTTGTATCCCTTAGCTAATTTGCCAAGCTCTTTATGATTACTCTCGGTCTTCTCACCATATAATTTTTTCTTAAATAAGAAGTGAGATAATGCCGGTACAATCGTTATGGCAACGACTAACGAAGCCAAAAGGGCAAATGTCATGGTTAATGCAAATGGCGTGAACAGTTCGCCTACCATACCGCCAACGAAGATAAGCGGAGCGAATACCGCAACCGTTACTAATGTTGATGACATGATTGGCTTGAACATTTCGATTGTCGCTTCTCGCACCAATGCACGACCCGTTAATTTTTCATCTTTTAAATGCATGCGTCGGTAAATATTTTCAACAACAACGATCGAGTCATCGATTACCCGTCCGATGGCCACCGTAATCGCACCCAATGTCATGATATTTAATGTGATTCCCAAGCCATTTAAGATTAGGAAGGCCATAAAGATCGAAACAGGAATCGAAATGATCGAAATGATCGTCGATTTAATGTCCCTTAGGAATAAAAGGATGATTAATATCGCAATTAGACCGCCGAATAGCGCTTTTTCTATCATCGTCGATACGGATTCCTCAATTGGTTCCCCTTGGTCAAGACTGACATCGACAACAAGGCCATCAATCTTTTTCTCTTCTTCTTTAATTAGATCTTTCACATCGTTAACCACGTCAACTGTGTTTGCTTCCTGCCCTTTGACAATTTGAATGGCAATCGCATTTTCACCGTTCGTACGTGATACGGATTCTTCTTTCCCAACTAGCTCAACTTTAGCAATATCGCTAAGTTTCACAAAAGGTGCTGGATTGCTAGCTGATGGTGTTACAGGAATAAGCATTCCCTTCAATTCTTTAGCTGTCATGAACTTACCGTCTACTGAAACGGCCTGTTCCCCTTCTTCGAATTCGTAAAGGCCTAATGATACAGCTAAATCACTTGCCTGAATCATTTCCTTTACCTTATCTTCCGTAAGGTCCAGTTTAGCCATTTTTGCTTCGTCATATGTTAATTCAACTTCTTCTATATGCTGGCCAGTGGTAGTGGCCGAAGCAACCCCGTCGATTTTCTCGATTTTTGGAAGTAAACTATCTTCCACGGTTGACGTTAATTCAACAATATCCTCTTTTGTACTGCTTACACTCAATGCCATAACAGGCATCATGTTTAAGCTGATGGCTGTAATCGTCGGCTCTTCCGCTTTCTCCGGTAACTTTACTCCGTCAATTGCCGATTCAAGAGCACGCTTCGCCTCATCCATATCGATCCCATATTCATATTCCACTTGAATATTGGACATATTGGAATACGAATTGGAATAAACGGCTTTCACGTCCTCAAGCCCTTCAACCGCTTCCTCTAATGGTATCGAGACCTCATCCATCACTTTCTCTGGAGTAGCACCAGGATATACACCCATCACCGTTAAATAGGGAATTGTAATATCCGGGATTGTCTCCGTTTTCATTTGCGTACCCGAATAAATACCAGATACCGTAATAATAATTGTAAGGAGCCACACTGCTAGTTTATTCCTTAGAACAAAATTGACTAAACCTCTCACCTTTACACCTACCCTTAATTGACTTATCAAACATATTTACTTATACTAATGACTAATTAGTCATTTGTCAACAATATGACCTAGGAGCGAATGGAATGATTAAAAGGGAACTCATAATGGAAACGGCCATCGAACTCTTTGCAAAACAAGGGTTTAACGCTACCTCCGTACAGCAAATCACCGATCACTGTGGCATTTCAAAGGGTGCCTTTTATTTATCTTTTAAATCCAAAGATGAATTGATTATAGCGCTGGTCGATTATTTTATGATACAGCTCGTCTCAGATATTGACCACGTAGTCAAAAACACAGCAAATGAAGACCTTTTATATGAATTTTTCTATACCTCATTTAAATCTTATCTGAACCATACAGACTTCGCTAAGATTATTTTTAAAGAACAAGCACAATCATTAAATGAAGAACTCATAACACGAATTCAACACTATGAAAGAATCAATGAAACGAGTATCCTCTCATTGGTTGAACGACTATATGGGGACGATATCATTCAAACAAAATATGATTTAACCTATTGTATAAAAGGATTCTTACAACAGTATGCTGTTTTATTTTTATTCTATAATATACCGTTGGATTTAGTCCGACTCTCGCAATCTCTTGTGGAAAAAACGAATATACTGGCAAGGCATTCAACCATTCCTTTTATTTCACAAGAATTGACGGAAATAATCAGTCCTGTCATGTGCGAAGAAATGACAAAGGAACAGCTACTCGATCTTATGGATAATAAGATTGAGGAAATCGAAGAGTCCATTGAAAAAGAATCCTTACTCCTGCTCAAGGAGCAACTGATTGAACAAACTTATGGACCGGCCATCATAAAAGGATTGCTCGAGAACCTTCACGCTCATCCACATTGCAAGTACCTAGCTTATTTACTACGCCAATATTATAATTTTTAACTCTAAAGAAGGGGAGAACGCTTTGAATTAAGCTTTCTGCCTTTTTTCTATGCACTTACTCTTTATATTCACCCTTAGGTACAATTATTAACACCCTCCATTTATTTTATCATGTGTTTCTAACTTTCTTTCATTTGAATGTTCTCATTCTTGTCTTTTTTTCAACAATTGCTTGGACAGCTTTCCAACAAGTCCGATTTATGACTTTTTTTAAAACAACTCACCATTTGGGCTCCCCTTCATAATCTGTATCAGGAAGATTTTGAGGGAGATGGATTATGGGATGGGATTGACGGCTCTCCATTGGATTTATGTTTTATTCATCGTGTTGATCATCGGGTTTATGGTAAAGCGTCGGGATACCACCCTCATTTGCATCGTTGGCATCTTCATTTTGGCGCTCGTCTCTACAGGCAGTTTGGCTTCCTCCATCAGTGGCGTATTCAATAGTTTCGCTTTCGCCATTACCGAGTTAATGTCGACCATTTTAATCATTTCCATCATTGTTGCCATGAGTACAGTCTTAACGAGATCAGGTATCAATGATGTCATGATTGCACCTTTTGCTAGATTCATTAAAAACCCCACACTCGCTTTTTGGGTGATTGGAATCGTCATGATGGGCATCTCCTGGTTTTTCTGGCCATCCCCTGCCGTCGCTTTGCTTGGTGCCGTGCTGCTACCGGTCGCATTGCGGGCCGGATTGCCTGCACTAGGTGTAGCGATGGCGATGAATTTATTTGGCCACGGCATTGCGCTTTCGGGTGATTTCGTCATTCAAGCGGCACCAAAACTCACGGCTGATGCGGCTTCGATTCCGGTCGGTGACGTCATTTCAGCCAGCATCCCGCTCGTCATCACAATGGGTGTCGTGACTACGGTTTCAGCGTTCATCTTCTTGAAGCGGGATATGCGGCTTGGTCGCATTCAGCCTACCGTACAGGAAACACTCGACGAAGACCAGGATGGGATGAATGAAGAGTTACTTACGATAGGACAGAAGAGGTTTTTTGCGATATTCATTCCATTGGCCTTTTTACTGGATGTCGTCGCTCTTTGGCTTCTGAAATTACAAGGCGGCGAAGCAACTGCATTGGTTGGCGGAACCGCCGTTTTTATCTTGCTGATCTTATCTCTCGTGGCCCATGGCCATCTGGGTCTTGAAAAATCAACGAGCTACTTGATTCAAGGGTTCCAGTTTGGCTTCAAGGTGTTCGGACCGGTCATCCCGATTGCCGCTTTCTTCTATTTAGGTGATTCCGGGTTCACTAAAATCATCGGGGACTACTTACCGAAAGCGTCTCTCGGTATCGTCAACGATTTGGGCGCAGCACTCGCCGCCTCGGTTCCATTGACGAAGGAGATAGCCGCCGTCACATTGACAGGCATCGGGGCGATTACCGGCTTGGATGGTTCTGGGTTTTCCGGTATTTCCCTGGCCGGTTCGGTCGCCAATCTATTCGGGACGGCGATTGGAAGCGGAACGGCGACGTTGACTGCCCTTGGCCAAATCACGGCAATCTGGGTCGGAGGCGGTACCTTGATTCCATGGGCACTTATCCCAGCGGCGGCCATTTGTAACGTCAGTCCCTTCGAATTGGCCCGCCGAAACCTGCTTCCGGTATGCATCGGTTTATTCGTGACGACGATTGTAGCGATGTTTTTAATTTGATCACTATAACTAAGCCAGTGCGCATCCATTTAATGCACACTGGCTTTTTTGAATAACAAAATACCATTGACAATTATAGGGAATTACGATAATTTAATTATAGACCGAACGTTCAGTTTATCATTGGAGGCTTATCTGACATGAAACAACAAAGTACCCCCTCTCCCACTAAGCTTAAGATAGCTAAAGAAGCAGAAAAATTGTTTGCCCAAAAGGGATACGCCGCTACGTCAATGGAAGACATCACAAACGTCTCCGAAAGCAGTAAAGGGAGCATTTATTATCATTTCAAAAGCAAGGAAAAACTTTTCTTGTACATCGTCGAGAATAACGCCGACGAGTGGAAGCGCGCCTGGAACATCAAGCAACAGAACTACCGCACGAGTGTAGAGAAATTATATGCATTGGCAGACCATTATCTTGAAGATCTGCAAAGTCCATTAATTAAAGCCGCTGAGGAATTTGGCGGAAGTGAAACGGCTGACCCTGAGATTTTTGCGCATATTTTAGAAATTTATCGCAGTCAGTATTATGACACGTATGAAGCCGTCATTGACCAGGGAATTAAAGAAGGGGCGTTCATCGAAGATAATCCCAAAGACCTTATGTACATTCTCTTTGGCATGCATGCCGGATTAAATGCCACCTATTACGAGATGGAATTTCCTGAAATCAGGAGACTATATCACAAAAGCGTGGACGTCTTTTTAAAAGGCATTTCGAAACACTAGAGGAACAAACATCCCTTTCTTATCCTTTTCCCAAGAAAGGATGTTCCTCGATTATTTAACGATAGTCCTGTAGAACGATTTTTTTTAGGAATTTATTAAACCGAACGGTCAGATTAATTAAGAAGGAGCTGCCTGTGGATGAACCAATTATTGAAAAATAAGGTTTTCTGGATCATGTTGAGTTCGGATATGCTTGATCAAATCAGCATATGGATTCGAAATATGGCCGTTTTGTTTTACATTATCGAAAAAACGAATCAGGATCCGGTCGCGATATCCCTTATCACTGTCATCGAGTACGCCCCCATCTTCTTATTTTCCTTTATAGGCGGAACCTTTGCCGACCGTTGGAATCCAAAGAAGACAATCATTAGCGGCGGGCTGCTCAGCATCGTTTCGATTCTGAGCATTTTGGGGTTCATCTCATTCGGGATGTGGGAAGCCGTTTTCTTTGCCACATTCGTCTCAGCAATCGTCTCCCAATTTTCACAACCTTCTTCCGCGAAGATTTTCAAACGGCACATCCCTGAAGATCAAGTCGGTTCGGCGATAGCCATCGTGCAAAGCCTAGGTTCCCTGTTCTTGATTCTGGGACCCATCATCGGTACGGCCGTCTATTCGAATTTTGGCATTTCGGTTTCCCTTTCCTTGTTAATTCTTACATTTGGATTATCCACGGTCATCACGCTCTTTTTACCGAAGGATGCCAAAAAGGAGAAACAGGCTGACTCGACGATCGTTACAGAAATTAAACAAGGCTTTCACTATGTACTCCATAATCACAATTTGAAAAGAATCGCCCTGACCTTTTGTTTCTTGGGTCTTGGAGCAGGCCTGGTACAACCGCTCGAGGTTTTTCTGATCACGGATAGGCTACAATTGCCTAAAGAAGCCCTTCAATGGTTATCCGCTGCAGCAGGGGCTGGTTTACTGATTGGGGGAATCATCGCGGCCACTTTAGTTAATCGTCTTCATGTGAGGGTGACGTTTGTTGGTACGTTTTTATTGTTAGCCCTTTCCACCGTTATCGAAGTACTGTCCACTTCCTTTATTTTAACGGCATCGATGAGATTCATCACCGCCTTCATGATGGCATTCATGCAAATACTCTTAAGCACCATGATGATTAAACTTGTGGAAGAAAAATTCATCGGCAGAACAAATGGCATCATCACGCCCATCTTCATTCTATTTCTCTTAATTGGTACGGCTTCGTCCGGTCCATTGCTGAAAATAACTTCGCTATTCACGGTTTTTAGTTTATCCGCTATCACCGTTGCTCTGGCAGCTATCCCGGCGTTGGGCATGTCGGTCGCATCACATACTGAAAATAAAGAGGATAGAATCAAAACTTTGTAAGGTTAAGAAAAAAACATCCCCGCTAAAAACGGGGATGCAAGTGGTTTACGCCTTCGTCAATGTTTCTTTAATACTGCTGTACACTTCTTGCCAAAGCTGTTCGTTTTGGGCATAAGATTCCCCGATTTTCTTAAAAAGCTCCTTTTGTGCCGCTTCAAAATGTTCGTCTTCCTTAGCTGGCAAATCCTTGCGCAATTCCATTACGAACTCCTGTACTTTAGGTGCTCGAGGGCCCCAAACCGCTTTTTCCTTCCCTTGATTATCGATGAAAATAAAGATGGGAATCGATCGTGCCGTTCCATTCGTTAAATACTGATCCATCAGCTCAAGGTTTTGATCCCGCAGAATCATCCGCGTATCGATATTCGCTGCCTGTGCGATGTTCAAAAGGATCGGGATATTCATCATCGCGTCGCCACACCAATCTTCTGTAATGACAATCGCTCTCAGCTCTTTCCCTTTTACTTCTTCGAAAAATGCACGGTCTTCTTCCGAAATGGAAAAACGCTCGTATACGGATTGCAAGCCTTCCTTATTCACTTTCATCGACTCCACAAATTCCTTTGCAGGTATCCCCTTTTCAAACCATTCATGTAATGTCGTCATGTTCCCACTCCTAACTAATTTTAATTAAAAATACCATAAACCGGTTTATTTTTCAGCCCATTGATTCGGGAGAAACGAATCACGCATCTAAATTAATATATTAAAAAAATGTTTTCATTTTAGAAAACAAGGGAAATTTATTAGTAGCTAACTAAATAACCAGTACTTTTCATTAATACAAATGTTTGTAACTTAGGAGATGGATTTTGTGGAAGGTTTTCTCTATGCACTTATCCCCGCATTGACGTGGGGAAGCTTGGTACTTGTTTCCGAAAAACTCGGGGGCAACTCATATAACCAAACACTCGGCATCACCATCGGCTCTTTATTGTTTGCCATCGTGATGTCGGTCATCAATCCCCCCGAATGGACGAGCCTCATCTGGATTGTCGGAATCATTTCAGGGATTGGCTGGGCGTTCGGTCAACTTTTTCAGTTCAACAGTGTCAAGGAAATGGGCGTTTCCAAAACCGTTCCCATTTCAACCGGATTGCAAATACTAGGAAATACATTTTTTGCGGTTATCGTCTTTAAGGAGTGGAACACCACTTCGACGATCATCCTTGGCGTGATTGCCATCATTTTCTTGATCGCCGGTGTATTGCTGACAAGCTATGAAGGTAGTAGAGGAAAAAATGAAGGCAGCATGAAAAAAGGAATCCTTTACTTGATCGTCTCCACTCTTGGTTTTGTCACCTATGTCATCGTCGTCAGATGGTTTGACATTGACGGGTGGTCGGCTATCTTGCCACAAGCGATCGGAATGTTTATTGCAGCTTTCCTTCTATCCATTAAACATAAACCATTCAACAAATATGCCGGACGCAACATCTTAACTGGGATCATGTGGGCGACCGGGAATATCGGTCTCCTTCTCGCTAATCCAAAAGTGGGCGTTGCCATTGCCTTTTCATTCTCGCAAATGGGTATCGTCATTTCCACTTTAGGCGGCATCTTCCTATTAGGAGAGAAAAAATCAAAGAAACAAATGACCTATGTCATCATCGGTTGTATCTTAGTCATCGCCGGTGGCGTCATGATTGGATTTACAAAAGAATAAATAAGGGAGAGGATATAGTATGTATACAGATTTAGAGAACAAGGTAGTCGTAATCACAGGGGCCGCAACAGGATTAGGTAAAGCAATGGCGGAACGCTTCGGAAAGGAAAAAGCACGAGTTGTCTTAAATTATCATTCGGAAGAGAACGACTATAAGGAAATCATTCAAACGATTGAAGCTTCAGGCGGGAAAGCCGCAGCCATTCAAGGCGATGTTACAAAAGAAGAAGATGTGAAGAAATTAATTCAGTTTGCAGTGGATACATTCGGTACCATCGACATCATGATCAACAATGCCGGCATTGAAAATGAAGTGCCAAGCGAAAAACTGACGCTAGAAGATTGGCAAAAGGTCATCGACGTCAACCTTACCGGCATGTTTTTAGCAAGTCGGGATGCAATCAGTTATATGTTAGAACATGATATTAAAGGAAACATCATCAATATGTCTTCGGTTCATGACAGAATTCCATGGCCACATTTTGTTCACTATGCAGCAAGTAAAGGTGGCGTCAAAATGATGACCGAAACACTTGCCCTTGAATATGCGCCAAAAGGAATCCGCGTGAATAACATTTCCCCTGGAGCGATCGATACACCGATCAACGCCGAGAAATTCAATGATCCAAAGGCGACACAAGAAGTCATCGACCTGATTCCGATGGGCTATATCGGAAAACCGGAACAAATCGCTGCATGTGCGGTTTGGCTCGCATCCGAGGAATCCAGCTACGTCACCGGCTTGACACTATATGCGGATGGCGGCATGACCAAATACCCTGGATTCGAAGCTGGGAAAGGTTGATTATAGGGATTACCGACACGGCGTTCTTACGCCGTGTTTTTTTCATGCATGGCTTTTCATATACTCCACCGTCTCGATCAACCCTTCACGATAAGAAGTCCGAGGCACCGGTCCAATCAGCTTTTCGTATTTTTCCCCGTTCAACACAACCGGTTCTTCATTCAAATAATACATCTCGACCGCTTCACGCATCTGGGAGTTGAAGATCCCCAAGAATTGAATCATCTTCTTTGAAATGGTGGATACTCCTTTTTGATAATCCGTTATGTCGCGAATGATCTTGATTAGTTCTTTTCCAGTAATCACATCATGACCGGGTATATTCCAGTTCTGACCGTACGCTTCTTCGTTAAGGGACAATTCAACGATGGCATTTGCTCCGTCCGGGGTGTATATGAATTCCCTGGCAATGCTTTGGTCGCCCACATAACTGGCCTTCTTATTTTTAATGACATTCTCAAGCGTATAATGCAGTAAAGAACTTTCCGCATTGGGACCATAGAAATCAGGAAAGTGAACAATGATTGCAGGAATGTTTGATTGCTTAATCAGGTTTTCGACATTCAGGCGGATGCTTCCTTTTTTCGTGTGTGGATGTTTAACCGTCATTTCAGTCACGCTTTTCCCTGAACTGCGTCCATAGGCATAAATATTGTCGACAAAGGCAAGTTTCGCTTCATTCTTTTTTGCCACTTCCATAATATTGGACATCATGACCACTAACTTCTCATCCCATTCTGAATAGGGAATGTTCGCTGATTGGAATATGACGTCAACACCTTGGGCTGCTCTTTCTAAATCCTCCACTTGAAATAGATCTCCCGTATGGATCGTCACATTCGAATCATTTCCGAAAAGTTTTTCCAGCTTACTGCGGGTGCGTGCAAAGGCCGTCACCGAGATCCCCCTGTTTGATAATTCCTTGACGATTGAATACCCCATTCCTCCTGAAGCTCCTACTACCAATGCTTTTTTCATAATGGACGCCCTCCCTTTTATTTAACCACTGGTCAATACGTGGTAAAAAAAATCAGCTAATTGATTTTGTTAAAAATTTCACGTGCAACACAGCTAGATTCTTTACTTCCTCATACGTCGTGACATGACGGCAATAATGCGTGACAAAACCATGCAAGGATAAAAAGATGCTGTAAATATGCTGGATGGAAACTTTGTTCTCACATAAAGTGAAAATAATCTGGGCGAATTTTTCATAGGTTTTGTGTGGCCCTTGATTGATGAAGTTCTGTACTTCTTCGTCCTTGATCAAAAACATGATTTCATAATGGCTTTGATGGGTCAGCCCGAATTCAATGAAGCCCAAAAGAATGTTCTCTAGCTTTTCCCCATTTGGGATGGCTTGGTGCATCACATCATCCAGTTTTTGATCGAGCATGGCGAAATGTTCTTCCACTAACGCGTAAAACAACTCCGCTTTATTCTTAAAATGATAGTAAAGAGCACCATGGCTGTACCCTAATTCTTTCGCAATCTGCCTCATGGAAACATGCTGATACCCTTTCGCCACAAAGAGATCCCGTGCTGCGTCCATTATCATTTCACGTGTTAATTCCTGTGTAACGGATTTTCTTGGTGACATGATATCCTCCTTGTTGACCACTGGTTAATTAAAAGTATAATTCATATTTTTGCTATTGTCAATAAGTACCAATTAATAAAGGGAAAGCCGATGATTATGCTCTCCCTAAGTTTTCCACATATCAATTACAACTTGGATAGACCGTGACGATCTTATCAAATAATGGGTTCGATTCGGATGTAATGTCCATTTCGCTAAAAACTTCTTGGTAATGTTCTACCCATTCCACAGAACCGGTAGGTATATGGGTATCATCTTCAAGAAAATTCACAAGGACCAGCCACGTTGGAATCCCCATTTTCTCATTCAATATATATAAAAAAGCCAAACGATTCGCCAACTGATAATAACGGTTCAGCCAGACTTCCATAGGGGCCCGGGAACCCATCGCCTCCATCGTTTCCTTCATGGTACTCTCTATCAGGAATCTACTGTCCAGATCCTTTGCCCGTATCGATGAAGTCATTTCTTTCAAATGGGCCTTCGCTTCCACTAGCAAAAACCCTTTTTGACCATCTTTCCCTGCCACCGTGGCATATCCATCCCATTGCGGACCCATCCTTGGCCAATATTTCTCCAGCTCGATTCGTCTGCCCCGCCTCACACTTTCAAGCTCCAAAAATTCATTTCTGTATTCTTGGTAACCCGTTTCCCGCAATGGGGACTTCCACTGGATGGACCGCTCTTTATCAAGGAAAGTCAGCAAGGAAGGCGAACTCATCAAAATAAGATGGTTCAATTCCCCTTGCCTGTTATTTACGAATTGCTGAATCCAATGTTTACTCCCTTTTTCAGCCTGAACCTTCTCAAGCCTAAGCCTAGTCTCAGTATCCTTTACCAACTGCAGTAAAAACTGTTCTAACAGCTCGTCCTCAAGATAAAATAAATCGATATAAGAAAAAGGCTCCTCGGCTTGATATGAATCCCGTTTGAACAAATTTCCTTGCCCAAATCCCCCATTCTGTTTCGAGTACTCCGATTCTATCCAATCCAACAATTGAAGGAATCTCATATCCGGCTGACTTTCCCATAATTCCTTAACCAGAGAATTAATGCTAAAAATCCTCTCCATTTTTCTCAATCGAATCACCTTCTTTGTATGTATATTTCTTCTCTTCATCTTATATTCAAGCGCCCAACATTACAATAAATTACATATATCAGTCAATTTCTCATTTTATCGGTCAAGTTGGAAGGTTTATCGGTCAAATGGCCACTTTTATCGGTCAACTCCCTCATTATTTCGGTCAAACAAAAAAAGCTATGCACGAAGCATAACTTTTTCCGACACTCTATATTACGCAGATACATCCTCTTTCGCCTTCACGTCTAACGGTACCCGCTTATCCATTTTCAGTAGGTAGTAACAGGCTACAACGATTGCTAGGAAAACGATGCCCACAATCAAGGAAAGTCGCGTACTCGGGTTAAACCACATGCCGACCAATACCAATAGTAAGAATGCAATCGTTGCATAGTTGGTATACGGCGCAAAAGGCATTTTGAATGGATGGTTTTTCATTTCCTCAGCTCGTACCTTCCTGAACCTAAGCTCACTAATAAGAATCACGAACCATGGAATCATCCCGGGCAGCACACTTGCACTGTACACATACAGGAATATTTCCGGTGGAGCCAGGTAGTTCAGGACAACACCAATGGCCAAGCCCAACATGACAGCGATTGTACAATAGGCCGGCACTCCGCTTTTCGATATTTTTGCAAAGACCTTTGGCGCTTGCCCGTTCAAGGCAAGGGTATAAAGCATGCGCCCTGCACTGAAAATCCCACTATTGCATCCTGACATCGCCGCCGTGATCACGACAAAGTTGATGATGCCCGCGGCTGCGGTAATGCCTATTTTGGCAAAGGTCGATACAAACGGGCTTCCAAGTTCATCTAATTGATTCCAAGGAAATACCGTGACGATGACAAAAATCGCGCCGATATAGAAGATTAATATACGCCAAATGATTGTTTGGATCGCTTTTGTAATGGTCCTCTTCGGATCCTTTGCTTCACCTGCAGTGATTCCGATAAGTTCAACACCTTGATAAGATGCCACAACAAGGGAAAGGGCAAAGAAGAAACCTTTCCATCCCCCTGTAAAGAAACCGCCGTTAGCCCATAGATTGGAAAGGCCGATTGCCTCCCCACCATTCCCTATCCCGAAAAAGATAAGACCTAGACCGGCAATGATCATCAAGATGATGGTAACGATCTTGATCAGTGCAAACCAGAATTCGAATTCACCGAAGGATTTGACGGAAATGAGGTTAGCGGCGCCAAGGATGACCATGGCCACCACTCCCGGAATCCAAGCCGGCAGTTCAGGGAACCAAAAATTCATATATAATCCTACGGCAATGATTTCAGACATGCCGACCAACACCCATAGGAACCAGTTGCTCCAAGCAGTTACAAATCCTGCCAATGGATGGATATAATCACTCGCAAACGTTGCGAATGAGCCCGTAGTAGGCTCCAGGTACAGCATTTCCCCCATCGAACGCATGATAAAAAAGATAAAAAGTCCCGCGATGGCATACGCCAGCATGACAGAGGGGCCGGTCCACTTAATTGTGCTGGCAGATCCCATAAATAACCCAACACCAATCGTACCGCCCAAGGCAATCATCTGAATATGACGTGCCTCCAGCCCTCTAGTTAATTCTTTATTTGACATGATAACTCCCCCAGATGTACAAGCATAAAATGACGATTCTCTAATCCTTATTTAAGATAAGTAATTTAATAGATTTACAATGCTTCCTAAAGTACTCTACCCACAAAAGCATTTCCTTATCTTATAATAATAAATATTCCGTAGAAATACAAATGTACTTTTAGGAAAAACACTTTTGGCCGTCTAGAAGCAATGGATAGGAGGACATGAATGGTAATTATTCTTTCCCTATACGGGTGAAGGAATCCTATGTACTATTGATAGTAAGTATCGACGGAGGAGGAAAGAAAATGAAATTAATAGGAGAAAGAATCTATCTCCGTTATTTAAAAGAATCGGATGCACCTATCCTTTTAGAAAATACAAAGGATGAAGAGATACGGTATATGACAGGAACAAAATCTATATTCACTTTAGAGCAGCTTCAATGTCATATAAAGAATGTACGTGAAGATCCATCACGCCATGATCTAGCCATTTGCTTAAACGAAAGCGATCAAATGATCGGGGAATTATCCATCTCTGATATGGACGAAGAGGATAAAAAGGCGGGATTTAGAATTTCGATGAATACCATTGAATTAACGGGCAAAGGGTATGGTACAGAAGCTATCCGACTTGTTTTAGCATTTGTTTTTGAAGAATTATCTTTAAATCGTCTGCAACTGGAAGTATTCAGCCATAATTTACGTGGAATAAGAGCCTATGAAAAAGTTGGCTTTATCAAAGAGGGGATTTTACGAGAGTCTTTATATTTCAAAGGAAAATATTCGGACGAAATCATCATGGCCATTCTTAAAAGGGACTATGAAAAAATGTCCTTATCAAACTGATCCGGGGTTCGCATCGTTTCTTGGCATCAAACTGGTCATATAAATTCCACCCTCTACCGTATTTACAATATATCCCTTTGACCCAAAATCAAAATAATGATAGAATTCCATTATTATTTTAAAAGAATAAATGAATTGCCGAAAAGAATTTCATCTTTCACAGCGATCATTTATTACAACCACATACTAAGCAAGCGATGAATGCTATGGATCACACTATAGCAGGAGCAGCTTCTGGAGAGACTGTACACACGTGCAGCGCCGAAGGATTCACAATCTCAGGCAAAAGGACAGAAGAGTAACGAATATTTGTTATTCTTTAACCTTTCGAGATTGGTAGCTTCCAATCTCTTTTTTTATTGTCTTTTTTCAATCATCACTAAAAAAACGAAGTGAAATCGCTACTAAACTGGACAGATTCATTGCCCTGGTGATCGATTGGAATCAACGGACCATGTACTTCACATTCAAGAATTATAACAACGGGGGCGCACAAATTGGCTAAACAAGAATTGAAAAGGGATTTGAAAAATCGACATGTACAACTCATCGCCATAGGAGGAACCATCGGGACCGGGTTATTTTTGGGATCCGGAAAAGCCATACAGTTGGCGGGACCCTCCATTATCTTTTCGTATCTGATTATCGGGATTGCCTTGTTTTTCGTCATGAGGGCTTTAGGGGAATTGCTGTTGTCCAACGCGGGATATTCCTCATTCACCGAATTCGCCACGGAATACATCGGACCGTGGGCTGGTTTCGTGACTGGCTGGACCTACTGGTTCTGTTGGATCATGACGGCCATGGCCGATATCATCGCTGTCGGGGTCTATATGCAATATTGGTTCGACATTCCGCAATGGATCCCTGCACTTGCCTGCTTGGTGATTCTACTAGGATTGAATTTGTTGACCGTGAAGCTATTCGGAGAATTGGAGTTCTGGTTCTCCCTCATTAAAGTCATCACGATCGTCGCCTTGATCGTTGTGGGAATCGTCTTACTCATCATTGGTTTCCAAACCGATACAGGAACCGTTTCCCTCAACAACCTTTGGAGTCATGGGGGCATGTTCCCGAACGGCGCATCCGGCTTTTTGCTTTCCCTACAGCTAGTCGTCTTCTCCTTTGTTGGTGTCGAAATCATTGGGGTGACAGCGGCCGAAACCGCCAATCCGAAAAAAAATATCCCATCAGCGATCAATAAGATCCCTGTCCGGATATTGCTTTTCTATATCGGTGCCATCACCGTCATCCTTTGCGTCAATCCATGGACACAGCTCGATGCCGCAAGCAGCCCATTCGTGGAGGTCTTCGCCTTGATCGGGATTCCGGTTGCTGCAGGGATTATCAATTTCGTCGTGTTGACATCCGCCGCTTCTGCCGGGAATAGTGGATTGTTTTCAACAAGCCGCATGCTTTATACCTTGAGCAACAATAACGAAGCACCTGCAAAACTTAAGAAATTAAATAAACGTGCTGTTCCGAGTAATGCATTGGTTACGTCCACCATCGTTGTCTCCATTGGGGCATTATTAAGTAAAATCATACCGGAGCAAGCTTTCACCATCGTGACAACGATTAGTGCCATCTGCTTCCTATGGGTGTGGAGCATCATCTTGATTTCCCATATCCGGTATACGAAAAAACGGCCGGACTTAAGGGCTACGTCCACTTTCAAGGCTCCCTTAACACCTTTCATCAACTATGTAATCTTAGGGCTGTTTGTCTTCATCTTGATCGTCATGCTGTTTGCTGAGGCGACCAGGCCGTCATTATTGCTGACACCGCTTTGGTTCATTCTTTTAGCTGTCATATATAACTATCGAAAAAAATGAACGAGGAATTTTGGGATACGGAAGTCTACCTTCCTATCCCATTTTCCTGTGATTAAATGAGAAAGTAAAATGAAGCGTGACGAATATTTTTTTCTGCCACACTATTAATTTTTTTATCGAATTAGTGTAAGGTACTAGGTATTACGGAAACATTTTTTTAGAAAAACATCATAATCTGTGAAACATATTTAGAATGGAGGGGTTGCTTCATGAAAGTATTATATATTCTTACACTCGTTCCTTTTATCGGCATATTAGGGTTTCTTCCTTTTGTTAATAAAGTAGAACCTTATGTATTGGGGATGCCTTTTTATATGTTTTGGATGGCGATGTGGGTCGTGCTCACTTCCGTCACTCTAGCCGTCATGTATAAGTTGGATCCTAGGAACCGGGAAGGTGAAGAAGAATGAATATTGCTCTTATCATTATTTTAGCATTTTTACTTTTATCGATTTTTCTTGGGATCCGTTCGACAAAAGGAAAAGACATGAACCTGGAACAATGGACGGTGGGTGGTCGCGGTTTTGGCGCCATATTCGTCTTTCTATTGATGGCAGGGGAAATTTACACAACCTTCTCCTTCCTTGGAGGAAGCGGCTGGGCTTATGGAAAGGGTGCGCCCGCTTTATACGTCCTCATTTATATTACCTTGTCTTATGTATTATCCTATTGGCTACTTCCGGCCATTTGGAAATACGCAAAAGAAAATCGGCTTATGTCACAATCCGATTTCTTCGTAAGCAAATACAAGAGCCCAACTCTAGGGATTCTTGCTGCCCTTGTCGGCGTGGTATCGATGATTCCGGTCGTCGTCGTACAGCTCAAAGGCTTAGGGATCATTGTTTCCGAAGCATCATATGGCGCCATTTCCATGTCCACCGCTGTGTGGCTTGGAGCTATCAGCCTGACCATTTATGTCATGATTTCAGGCATTCACGGATCAGCCTGGACAGCCGTCATCAAGGACATCATGATGATCGTCATCATCGCATTCCTGGGCATTTATCTTCCAATTCATTACTTTGGTGGTCTTCAACCGATGTTCGAGACCATAAATGACGCCAAACCAGGTTTCCTGACGCTGCCCGAACAAGGTCTTAGCGTTTCTTGGTTCATCTCGACCGTCATCTTGCTCGTATTTGGTTTTTACATGTGGCCCCAAGTATTCAGTGCCGTCTATACGGCCCGGAGCGGAAAAACATTTCGTAAAAATGCCATCATCAGTCCACTGTATACGCTCATGTTACTATTTGTCTTTTTTGTAGGATTTGCAGCGATTTTGAAAGTGCCTGGACTGGAAGGCGCCGATGCGGACCTTTCCTTATTGCGCCTTGCGATCCAAACCTTTGATCCATGGTTTATAGGAATCATCGGTGCAGCTGGAATGTTGACCGCATTAGTGCCAGGATCGATGCTGTTGATGAGCGTCTCTACGCTCCTTGCGAAAAATGTCTATAAGGAACTCCATCCTGGAGCATCAGACCGGCATGTGGTACGTTTGGCCAAGTTACTCGTTCCCGTGATTGCACTCATATCCGTTTACTTCACCTTAAACGGCGGAGAAACGATGTCTGCTTTGATACTCATGGGATATAGCTTCATTACGCAACTTTTCCCGTCCCTGTTATTCAGCCTGAAAAAGAAGAACTTTATCAATAAATACGGGGCAATAGCAGGTATCATCTGTGGACTGGCCATCGTCACCTATATCACCATCAGCCAATCGACAATCGGCACCCTGTTCCCATCCTTGCCACAAGCGGCAAAGGATCTGAATGTCGGAATCATCGCCTTGGCTGTGAACTTTATCGTGATGATGGTTGTCAGCCTCGCATTCAAGAAGCTAGTAGTTGGCGAAGTTAAACCCGTAGTGGTTAAAGAAGTATAAAAAAAAGCAATCGGATCTCAGTGAAAACTGGGACCGATTGCTTTTTTTGTCTTAATGGGCCTTCCTGAACCGATCATTACCGGAGTACGAATCCTTCCGGCAATGTGGCTTTCATCAAGATAGCCGTTTCCTTGAGCCTTTCTTGATTGTAGGAGGAATGCTGGAGCAAATCATCATCCAGGTAGGCTGGGTGGGTCATGACCTCCACGCTTTTGCCCTCACTAATCCGCTCGTTAAGGGTTTGAAAGTAATCGACGGCCGCCTTTTCCCCATAAAAATCGTCAAGGAATGTATCGGTCACTGTTTCAATGTCCTGAAAATGGGGTCCCGCTTTTCGGACTGGTAGCCCATAATGGGCGGAAAGCTTTTTCACGACCGGCCAAAAGGCCGGGATCGCATGGACATGATGATGACTGTCAAAATGGGTCGGCATCATCCCTAAGTCAATGAATTTATCAATCTGGGCAGACCATTCCCTCTCTAACTCTTCCAAGGAAATGCTACCCGGGTTCCCATATACCCCATCTTGCTTTTTGAAGTTTCCCTCTTTGTCCACAAGGCTAGGCACATCATGTAGCAGCGGCCGTCCCCATGTCAGGACAAGATGGATGCCCACCTTAAGCGTGCGATGATCTTTGGCAATTCTGATGGCATGATCGGTCGCTTTTGCATTCATCATCATGGTCGCCGAATTGACTATCCCATTTTTGTGGCTATTCAATATGCCGTAATTCACAGCCCGCGAAAACCCGAAATCATCAGCATTGACCAGCACTTCAATCATGAAAACTTCCTTGTAATTCCTTATTCTCGAAGAACTGCGGCAAAAATTCCTTATGCGCCAAGAGCATTTCATCCAGAATCAATTTCCCCACCCGGTCACTTGGAACTAATGGGTTGATGGTCATCGCAAGCAGGGCCGTATCATAGTTGCCTGTTACGGCAGCCTCGATAGCCACCCTTTCAAAGGACTTAATTTGCTGGACAAGTCCGCGAACGGCTACCGGCAATTCACCTACCGTGATCGGTTTTGGTCCATCCTTCGTAATCACACAGCTCACTTCAACGGCTGAATCGTACGGAATTCCTTCAATCGCCCCATAATTCATCGTATTGACCGCCTGTATATCACGTTTATCCGTATACATGGAGTGGATCAAGCGGACCGCGGCGTCACTGTAGTAAGCGCCACCCCGTTCTTCAAGCTGTGGTGGCTTGATGTCTAGATCGACGTCTTTATATAGTTCAAATAGTTCCGTTTCCAGCTTTTGTACGACCTCGGCCCTTGTTTCCCCTTTTTCTGCATCCTTCAGCTCCTGAGCCAGGATATCTCCCGTTTTGTAGTAATAATTGTGATATGGACAAGGAAATAAATTCAATGCACGAAGGAATTCCGGCTCCCATCCCATCGCATGGATATTCTTCATCGTCACGGCTTTATCCGGGTCTGAAATCATATCGATGATTTCCTCTTTCACGCTCTTTCCATCCACGAATACATCCAATCCGTATACCATATGGTTCAATCCTGCGAAATCAATCCGCACTCGGTCCGGTTCCACCTTCATCAACTCGGCGACACCGCGTTCCATCCCGATCGGCACATTGCATAGACCGACGATTTTCGTAATGTTGCTATGACGCAGAACCGCTTCCGTGACCATGCCGGCAGGGTTGGTGAAATTGATCAACCAGGCATTCGGGCAAATCTCTTCCATCTCCCGGGCGATTTCAAGAATGACAGGAATCGTCCGAAATGCTTTGAACAACCCGCCAGGTCCATTCGTTTCCTGGCCGATGACCCCATGCTTCAGCGGAATTTTCTCATCAAGTGCCCTCGCAGCCAGCTGCCCGACCCGTAATTGGGTCGTGACATAGTCGGCACCCTCTAGCGCTTTTTTCCGGTCTAGTGTTAAGTGAATGTCGATCGGCACTCCCGCTTTTTCCACCATCCGTCTTGCCAGCCCGCCGACGATTTCAAGTTTTTCCTTGCCAGCTTCTATATCCACGAGCCAGATTTCACTTACAGGAAGCTCCTTGTGATATTTAATGAACCCTTCAATCAGTTCCGGCGTATAACTGGAACCCCCGCCTATCGTAACGATCTTTAACCCCTTACTCATTCTGCTGTCCCCTCCTTTATTTTGTTGGCTCCAAGAAACTCTTCTCTCATCTCAATCATTTCAACCGCCAAATCCTTCAAGGTCATCGCCGTCATCAAATGATCCTGAGCGTGGATCAGGATAATCGGGATATCTAATTTCTCGCCACCCGCTTCCGCATGAATCAACTGAGTCTGAAATTTATGCGCCTGCAATAATTCCGTCTCCGCCTCCGCTATTTTCTGCCTGGCGGCTTCGAAATCTTTTTTCTTGGCTTCTTGCAAGGCTTCCATCGCAAAGCTCCTTGCATTTCCACTGTGTAAAACAAGTTGGAAAGATAACTGATATAATTCTTCTTTTTCCATGTTCCCCACTTCTTTCTTAAAGACTTACTGATTCTGATTCCGAATCCTTTGTAAGCTCCGTTTTATTTTTCGAGTCAATTTTCACTTGGGCATACACGAATGGCAAGTAGATTACGGTTGAAATGACGAGATTGATTCCTGCCAGGACAGCCCCCGAAACATGGCCACCTGTTGCCAAAAATCCTCCGACAATCGGCGGGGTCACCCATGGAATTTTGGCTACAATCGGGAAGACCAGACCGCTGCTCACCGCTAAGTACGAAATGACTGTAGTAATGATAGGTCCTAGAACGAATGGAACCAACCAGATTGGATTCAATACGATGGGAAGCCCGAAAAGAATCGGTTCGTTGATTTGGAAAAGTCCCGGGGCCCCACCAAGCCCAATCATCTGTTTATACCGCCTTCTACCGGCTATGATCATCGCAATGATCAAGCCCATCGTTCCGCCTGATCCACCTAGATAAACAAAAGCATCAAGAAATGAGCCGGCCAAGACGCCGTATTGGTCCATATCTGTAATACCTTTTGCATACAGATCAATATTCTTTACGCCTGAACTTTCAAAAAGCGGTGTCGTGATTCCACCAAGAATGTTCGGTCCGTGCAATCCCACCATCCATAAAATATGGACGAAAAAGACAAGAAGGATGGCAAATGGAAGTGAATCCACGGCCCCTTGCATCGGAGATACGATCACTTTACTTAACCAGTCATTCACGATCTGGCCATTCGTTGCGATACGGAAAAGCAATCCGAACACCCCGATGATGAAAATGGTTGCCATGCCTGGAATCAATTTGGCAAACGAGCGCCCTACTGCAGGAGGTACACCCTCCGGCATGTTGATCACCAAGAATTTGAGTTTGGAAAGCCTTACAAAAATCTCCGTCGCAATAAGGGAAACGGCAATTCCCGTAAAGAGAGCGGTTGCATTAAAGTAATTGGTACTGATGAAGCCAGCTGCCTCGCCTGATACGACTTTGTTATCAACCGTCAGCGAGACCAATCCCATCTGTGGAAGCAATAAGAAGAAACAGGCCGCCGAAATGAGCATCGCCTCGAATCCATCGTCTCCATAAGATTTAGCAAGTTTATAAGATATACCGAAAACGGCAAAAATGGTCATGAATGCAAAGGTACCGAATGAAATGTCATTGCCAAGCGTCGTCCAGGTAGGACCGAAAATGGCTTCCATCATTCTTCCGTATGGCTTGATGATTTGCCCTAGATTATTCAATAAAACCGCGAACGATCCGATAATTGTAATCGCTATCATTCCAATCAACGTGTCACGAATGGCCAACAGATGTCGGTTATTCCCCAACTTGACTGCAGCCGGCATAATGTACTTATCAATGAAAGTCATCATATCCTTATTCTCCTTTTATCAAAGTAACAGCTTGTTTGAGCACTTCTTCCCCGTTGCACAAACCATAGAACATCGGATTGATTGTATCGACTGGAATGCCTTTTGCTGTGCCTGCTTGCTTCATCTTAGAAAGCAGGAACCTAACCTGTGGCCCTAGTAAAACGACATCTGCCTTATCCATCTCTCTGTCCACCTCAGTAGAAGACACTGCCCATATGTGGCAATCTATGCCTTGTTCCTTCGCACTTTTCTCCATTTTCGTCACTAGTAAACTCGTAGACATTCCCGCAGAACAACATAATAAGATATTCATAGATTTCTCCCCTTTTCATTTCTAAATATTCTGTATTTTTGATGTAAATAGGTGCTTCCTTTTCTTATTTCACCTTTTACGAATATATCTCCTCCTTTTTGAGTGGAACATTGGTCATTACCTATATATTCCATTGTATAGTCATTTATATCTAATTTCAATACAAATTTTAAATTTGTCACTACAAATAACTTTATAGTTGATTCTTGTTGTAACAAGATATACTCTAGAAGTAGCGAAAAATGTCTAGGAGGAAGCATGTTGAAAACCACGAATAAAGTGACAGCCCTTCATTCTGCCGTAAAGGAATCCATCGTTCAAATGATAAAGAATGGGGATTATCAGCCAAACACTAAATTACCGACCGAAGCAGAATTCTGTAAATCATTCGAAGTGAGCAGGACGACCGTCCGAACAGCCCTCCAACAACTTACCGTGGAAGGGTATGTGTACCGGATTCAAGGTAAGGGAACCTTCGTTTCAGAAAATAAAGTACGCCAAACACTTACCAGCACGGTTGAAAACTTTTCCGATCAGGTGATGATGCAGGGCAAAAACCCCTCCACCAAGGTCTTGGGTTTAACGGTCATTGAAGCAAACGCATCCCTTGCCAAACGATTCGACCTTGATATTGGTGACCCCATCAATAAACTCGTTCGGGTGCGTTATGTAGATTCCGTCCCCCTTCAATACGAAGTCGCCTACCTACCGTGGCATAAAACACCCGGTCTTGATATGAAAGCCTGTGAAACATCCCTTTTCCGACTGCTTAAAAACCAGTTCAATCTCAAAGTCCTGAAGACCATCGAACATCTGGAACTGGCCCTCGCCGACGAGTCCATTGCGGAAAAACTGGAAATTCCCAATGGATCTCCCTGTTTCTCGCTTGAAACCCATACGTACGAGGCCGACCAGAGCGTCATCGAATACTCCAAAACCTACTTCAGGGGAGACCGTTCCCATTTCGTAATTGAAAGGAATTATGAATGATGCAAAAAGAACTGCCCATCATGACATGGACAGTTCTTTTTGTTGTACTAAGGAACGTGAATGATGAACAGATTCATTCTATCTACCTTTGAATTTTCTTAAGCCGTTCTATATGGCCAACCTTCACATCAGATGATGCATTGGCATATCTTTTAAGTACCTTGTATATCAAGAGAATCTCACTTCCTGATAAAACCTGTCTTCCTTCATTATGTATGGCATTTCTTAAACGTTTCCTTTTGATGACCTTGTGATCAGGGGAAGTCAGTACGATTTTCTTTAATTCACAGCGCTCACTAAATACGATGATCGATTTAAAAGCCCCCTCATCCAACTCATTCAATTGCTTTTTTAGCGCATTGATATGACTTCGATTTTGCTTGGTTGGATTATAAAACGCCTGCTTTTTTCCGTTAGGGAATGTTTGCGTCCAGTTTTTATTCTCCTCATTTCCAAATATCCATCCACTGTAATTCTTCGACTCAATCGAGTAGATTCCCGATTCGTGAAGAAGGACGATATCCACTTCAGTTGTGCCTTCACCCCTTACTTTAGGCAAATACACATTGACCAAAACTTTATGATAACCCTTCAATTTATCAATTTCATTTACCGTTAGATATTCCCCATATAACCCTTTATCGTTCCTTACTTTCCAGTACGAAAAATCAGTTTCTTTTTTGTACGTGCTTTTTTCAAATTTGGCTTTGTCCACAAGAAATCCAGAAATAAACACTAGTGCAAATAAGCATATGAACCACCCTATCACCTATAATCCCTCCCGCTTTGACCTTTTCTTTATTTCGTCAAAAACCGCACCATCCTTTAACATTTCTATGAAAAAATATACCGATATTAACTTCTGTATATGTAAAAAGGCATGAGATGTATGGATTTCTCCTGTACTCTCATGCCTCTTATCTTCATATCATACTTTTTAACACGCAGGAAGTTACTTGGCTTCTTCCTCACCCTCTAAATCATCCGGGTAGACGACTTCGTCAAAGACTTTTTGAGTCGCCGCATCTTTAACCGATATCGTAACTTTATACTCATCCGGGCTTGCTCCATTAAAAACTTGATAGTACATGCCAGTTATCCCTAGTCCCATGGCGGCAAAACCGTCGAAACCATTCTCATATGTTTCTTTATCCACTTCTAAAGTAAACTTTGAAAACGCCTTGTTATGGGAGACCTCTTTAATGGATGGATAATCTTTGCCATTCTTCATCTCTTCCATTGTCTCTTCCGCATTCTTTTCTAAGTCTTTCATCATTTCCTTATGCTTAGACTTCGGCATTTTATACGTTAATGATCCGTCCTCGTTTTTCGTCACTTTACTTACACCATCTTTTTTGGCTTCAGCAATGACGCTATCGATGTCCTCACCTTCAAAGAATGAAGCAGGCAATGTCACTTCTACGTTTAGGAGGCCTTTATCGACCTTCAATGCCCCCTCTTCATCTTTTTTCGATGCATTATCATCATCAGATGAGCAGGCTGCAAGCATCGCCATCATTACCATTAAAAAGATAAATCCAAATTTCTTCATACCGTATCCCTCCTATATATGTATGATCGATCATAATTCTTCAAGTAAAAAAATCATTTCAAATCACTTTAACATTATATAAGAAAAGTATTGATCCAGTATAAGTATTTTTCGATCTTTAGCGATAGTTCGATTAGTTTCCTTATTCCCAGTATGGTTTCTTCCAGATAAGAAATGCTAAGGGAAAGGACGGTTGGTTACTACTCAATCGATTTGTCATTCAATGAAATCACTAACGCTCCTGATACTATTTCCGAAATCCCCTTGCTTTCCTAGTTAGATGGCTCTGATTTAATCGTCAATGGACAGTCCCTTCGGAGAATTAATCGGCCACTATCATTTAAAAGAATAATAGGAAATATTCCGAAATAACTTTCTTTTTTCAGAGTTTCTAAGAACAGGAAATATCGAGAAAATTATGGAATAATTAGGGCGATTCCCTTTCAAAATTAGCCACATTTTTACAAAAATGCTATTAGTAATCTATTTTTCTAGTTCTTATTGCTTGTGTTTTTGTCGAAAAAAGACGATTATAAAGATAGAAAGCAGACCTGGATGATTCCTCTATCATTGTTCAAGCAATCGTGTTCATCGGGGTTAGTTTTCTAAACCAATTAAAGGGGAGAAATACAACTATGATTTATGCTAATCCTAATACAGAAGGTTCTGTCGTACAATTCAAAGAAAAATACGATAACTTTATTGGTGGAGAATGGGTTGCACCCGTTAAAGGCCAATATTTCGAAAATAAATCACCAGTAACTGGTAAAGTATTCACAAAAGCTGCTCGTTCTACTGTTGAAGATATCGAATTGGCATTAGATGCTGCACATGCTGCAAAAGCTGCTTGGGGAAAAACTACTCCTGCTGAACGCGCTCGCATTTTAAACAAAATTGCTGACCGTTTAGAAGAAAACTTAGAAATGATCGCTGTTGCTGAAACTTGGGACAACGGTAAAGCAGTACGTGAAACATTGAATGCCGATATTCCATTGGCTATCGATCACTTCCGTTACTTCGCAAGTGCCATTCGTTCTCAAGAAGGCCGCACAACTCAAATAGATAATGATACAGTAGCATACCACTTCCAAGAGCCACTTGGTGTTGTTGGACAAATCATCCCTTGGAATTTCCCAATTCTAATGGCTGTTTGGAAAATTGCTCCAGCTCTAGCTGCAGGTAACTGTATCGTCATGAAACCAGCTGAACAAACTCCAGCTTCTATCATGGTGTTGGTTGAATTAATTCAAGATATCATCCCTGCTGGTGTTCTTAACATCGTTAATGGTTTCGGTATCGAAGTTGGTAAACCACTTGCTACGAACCCACGTATTGCTAAAATTGCTTTCACTGGTTCAACTGCAGTTGGTCGCCAAATCATGCAATATGCAACTGAAAACATCATCCCTGTAACACTTGAACTTGGTGGTAAATCACCGAACGTATTCTTTGAAGATGTAATGGATAAAGATGATGCTTACCTAGATAAAGCAATCGAAGGTATGGTTATGTTCGCATTGAACTCAGGCGAAATCTGTACATGTCCTTCACGTGCTCTTATCCAAGAATCAATCTATGACAAATTCATGGAACGTGCACTAGAACGCGTTAAACAAATTAAAGTTGGTAACCCACTTGATACTGAAGTAATGATGGGTGCTCAAGCTTCTAATCAACAAAAAGAAAAAATCCTTTCTTACATCAAGCTTGGACAAGAAGAAGGCGCTGAATTACTTATCGGTGGAGAAGAAAACAAATTTGATGGAGAACTTGAAACTGGTAACTACATCAAACCAACTGTTTTCAAAGGAAACAATAAAATGCGTATCTTCCAAGAAGAAATCTTTGGACCAGTTCTTGCTGTTACTACTTTCAAAGACTTCGATGAAGCAATGGAAATCGCAAACGATACTCTTTACGGCTTAGGAGCTGGAGTATGGTCTCGTAGCGGAGATATCGCTTACCGTGCTGGTCGTGGAATCGAAGCTGGTCGTGTTTGGACAAACACATACCACCAATATCCTGCTGGCGCAGCATTCGGTGGATACAAATTATCAGGTATCGGCCGTGAAAACCACCTAATGATGCTTGATCACTATCAACAAACAAAATGTCTATTAGTAAGCTACGCTAAAGACGCTCAAGGATTCTTCTAAATCGAAAGGATACGATCAAACATGGTAGAACGTGTTATTGCAACGAACGAAGCACTTACATTAATAGACTCTATTAAAAAAGTACATGGATCTATCATGTTTTATCAATCCGGCGGCTGTTGTGATGGATCTTCTCCGATGTGCTATAGAGAAGGAGATTTTCAACTGGGGGATGCAGACATCCATCTCGGTGCGATTGGCGATGTACCCTTCTACATGCATAAAAGCCAATACGATTATTGGAAGCACACGCAACTGATCATCGATGCAACTGAAGGACGAGGCCCGGATTTCTCACTTGATAGCGTGGAAGACCAACATTTCATCACACGCTCGCGGGTTTTTTCAGAGGAAGAATACCAAGAAGTGAAAAAAGTTTTATAGCATGTTAAAGAGCATTCCCAAAAGTCTAATTTGGCTATTGGGAATGCTCTTTTCATTATTATTTACTTCGTTTCTTTGACAGGTTTGAAAGTGATATACATGTATAAAATAATCCAGTTGCAATCAACAACTGGATTATTTCTTAGAAAATCTCGTTCAATTTTATTTATTTTTTCTTAAAAACAACCTTTTTCAAACCAGAAATATAAATACGATCTCCAGATTTAAGTGTATTGGTTACACTTTTAACTCCAAAACCATCAGATTCACTTGTGAGAATTTCGTTTACAAGTAGGCTATTACCTCTTTTAATGATTAAATTCCCTGTTCCGTCTGATGTAACCATTTTATATTTTCCGGCATTTATATCCTTACCTACTGTCCAATATCCCGCATGTAGTGTATTGGATTTAACGTTCGATACACGTGTAAACTTTACACTGTCCAAACCACTTATTTTAATTTTATCTCCAGCTTTTATATCCGTTGTAACTACTCTTACTCCAAAATCATCATATTCACTAGTTAAGACCTCATTTATAAAGCGATCTGTGCCCATACCAATAACTAAGTTTCCACTTCCTGAATTTGTCGTGATCTTGTATCGCCCTGCTTTAATATCCTTGCCTGCTTTCCAAGTACCGGCACTTAAGTTTTTCACGTAGGGTTTCGCTTTCACTTTGATCGTTGCCGAAGTCTTTTTGCCGTTTGTAGTGGTAGCGGTAATTTTTACTGTCCCTACACCAACGCCTTTGACTTTCCCTTTACTACTGACAGTTGCAACTTTTTTATTGGAAGTCGACCATTTCACTGTTTTGTTTACCGCATTACTTGGGCTCACTGTTGCAGATAAGGTTAATGTCTTTCCTTGAACGATGGTAGCTGAAGTCTTATTTACCTTTACAGACTTTGCCACAATTGGTGATTTAACCGTTACTTTCACCTTAACCGCTTTAGCATCTTTAACATTTGCTGTAATGGTTGCGGTTCCTTTCGCTTTGCCCGTAACCTTACCTTTGCTGCTAACCGTTGCGATTTTTTTATTCGAGGTTGTCCATTTCACTGTTTTATCCATACTATCGGATGGGGAAACAGTTGCGGTAAGCTGTCCTGCTTTACCTGCTGTTACAGTTAAGCTTGTTTTATTTACTTTTACAGTTTTTGTAGAGACCTTCACCTTTACTTGTTTCACAACGTCACTATTATCATTTGCGGTCGCCGTAATGGTAGCAGAACCGTTCGCGATTCCTTTGATATTACCTTTTGAATCTACTTTTGCCACCTTAGTGTTGGAGCTTTTCCATACAACTGTTTTATTTGTAGCATCCGATGGAGCAACGGTCGCCGTTACTTTTACTGTTTGTTTCTTTGTGATATTTAAAGATGCTTTGCTCAACTTCAAACTTGTTGGCACTTTTATTACAGTTACTGTAATACTTTTCTTAATAGATGGATTGCCATTTGCAGTAGCAGTAATAGTTGTAGTACCTGCATTAACCGGTTTAATTTTTCCATTTACATCTACTACTGCAATTTTAGGGTTTGCACTCGTCCAGTTTATATTTTGATCAGTAGCATCAGCGGGGTTTACAGTCGCTGTTAACTGAGCCGTTTTATTTAACTTGATTGATACAGTTGATTTGTTTAGTGTAATGCTTTGAGGAGCCACACTCTCCTCAACTAATGAATCTGTGTTTTCCGCTTGAGCTGTACTGCCTAATGATACCGATAACGCTAACATCAGCATGAAAATAACTTTTACCCAAATATTTCTTTTCAAATACAAAACCTTCTTTCAATTTTTCATTATTCACGACTAATCATCATCAAACAACTTTCTTAACACAAAATTATAATATAAAAGTGCTCTATTTCATCGAAAAGACTTTCACACTACGAAATTAACTTGATTAGATTATTCGATAAATTATATCCAAAGTTAAATCTATCACTTTAATAAATACTTTGCCTTATAAATCTATTAATTTTCTAAAGTTTTATTCGTCACCCATATACCAAAAGTAACAATTCAAGATATTTTTATTCTAAAATGATAGGATAATGTATCTAAAAAGTTTTTAACAGAGGTCGATTCTTCTTCAACCCGAATACCTATAGAAAAAAAGATGACTCCAATAGGAATCATCTTTTCGAGTTATTTTTTTCATTAAGTACCACAAAAAGTCTGGTACGGGCCGCATGATTCAGGTACTGTTGCGTATGCTTCCTGATCTCTCGTATGCGCGTATGGGTGTGAGAGTACTTCCAGAAGTCGTTCCAACACACTGTAATCGCCTTTTTTCACCGCAGCATCCAATGCTTCTTCCACCCGGTGGTTTCGTGGAATCACCGCAGGATTACTTTCTTGCATCAGCTTCTTCGAAGATTCTTTCGATTCCTGTTGACGCCCTACTCGCTCCTGCCACAACTTATGCCACTCTTCAAACTCCGGAGAATCGAAAAGGGCTGCGTCCCCTTTTGTTTCAAACGTTAAGGCACGGAAGGTGTTCGTATAGTCTGCCCGATGCTTCTTCATCATGTCGAGGAGTCCTTCGATCAGCGCTTCATCCTCTGCCTCTTCATCAAAGATGCCCAACTTTGCCCTCATGCCCTTGAACCAATGTGTATGATATAACTTATTGAATTCCGAGATCTCATCCTGCGCCAGTTGAATGGCCTGTTCCTGATCATCATGCAACAGTGGCAGTAGGCTTTCCGCCAATCGGGCTAGGTTCCAAGCGGCAATGTACGGCTGATTTCCATAGGCATAACGGCCTTGAACGTCAATGGAGCTGAATACCGTTTCCGGATCATAGGTATCCATGAAGGCACATGGGCCGTAATCGATGCTTTCTCCGCTAATGGTCATGTTGTCAGTGTTCATCACCCCATGTATGAAGCCAACCAACTGCCATTTTGAAATAAGCTTGGCCTGTCGTTTGATGACCTCCCTTAGCATCGATTGAGCTCGGTTTTCAGCAGCTTCCACCTCTGGAAAATGACGCTTGATGGTATAGTCGACAAGGGCCTGCAGTTCCTCGATTGTCCTCCACTTAGCAACATATTGAAAAGTTCCGACACGAAGATGGCTGGCAGCCACTCGCGTTAAAACCGCACCGGGTAGCACGGTTTCCCGATAGACCGGGTCGCCTGTCTTCACGACAGCCAAACTACGCGATGTGGGAATCCCCAGCGCATGCATGGCTTCGCTGATGATATATTCACGTAACATCGGACCCAGTGCCGCGCGTCCATCCCCCCCGCGTGAATAGGGTGTTCTTCCTGGGCCTTTAAGCTGGATGTCCAGCCTTTCCCCCTCTGGCGTAATCTGCTCACCCAAGAGCACCGCTCGCCCGTCTCCTAGCATTGTGAAATGACCGAATTGGTGACCCGCGTATGCTTGGGAAAGGGGCAAGGCTCCTTCAGGAATCTCGTTTCCAGCAAGTACTTCCACACCCTCATCGCTTTCTAATTCTTTCGCGGACAGCCCTAAAGTAGCAGCCAGCTTTTCATTGAGAATGATCAATTCTGGTGCACTTACTGGAATCGGGTCGGTAAGGGTGAAAAGAGCTTTTGGAAGTCCAGCATAGCTATTTTCGAAGTTCCATCCTGTTTCATTATTTTTTGTCATAGAATCCCCCTTTTTCTTTAGTCATGTCTGTACTGGTTTTTCCTCATATTTAAAACAAAAATAGTCATTTGCATGGTCCTTATGCACGTTTTTAATGTCTGCATATGCCCATTTATTATACCGTTTCCACATCAAGATGACCCTTTTTAAGCAATCGCGTTTGAAAAACTCCATAGGTAAATACACATTTAAACGGCTATTACATAGAATGCATGAATGAAATGACTTAAGGGGGAGTTCTGTTGATTATCTATGTAGTAAGCAGTGGCGATTCGTTATGGAAAATTGCAAACCGCTATGGAGTAACGATCGATTCAATTGTTAAATTAAATGCATTATCCGACCCAAGCCAATTAACGCTTGGCCAGTCATTGGTTATTCCTCACATCGGGACCTCTCACATCGTTGAAGCCGGAGAAACCTTATGGTCGATTGCCCAGCAATATGGACTGACCATTCAAGCACTCATGCAAGCCAATCAACTTACCGACCCAAACGTACTTTACCAAGGCAGTGTTCTATATATCCCGCCCATTACACACGTCGTTCAGTCGGGACAAACGTTATGGGACATTTCCGTTTGGTATGGCACGACCGTTCAGGCCATCTTGAGTGTCAATCAAATCGAAGACCCAAACACGATTTATGTAGGAATGAACCTCATCATCCCAAGGTCGAAACGAGCGATAGAAGTGAATGCTTATACCTATCAATCAAGTGATGCAGCCGTCCAATCCATCCAAGATATCGGCCAACTACTTACTTACCTCAGCCCTTTTGCTTATAAAATCAAGGAAGATGGCACATTAGAAGGACTGAATGATGAAGATATGGTCGACGCCGCGATTTCAAAAAGCATCGTCCCCATGATGTCGATTACGAACTTCACTTCAACGGAAGCCGGATCCAACCTAGCCCAAGTCATTTTGTCCAACTCTTCATTAAGGGAAAAGGTCATCAGGAATGTGCTTGAAGTGATGGATGACAAAGGCTATACCGCACTAAACATCGATTTTGAAAATGTATTGCCCGAGAATCGCGAGGATTACAACCGATTCCTGCAACTGGCCGTTGAGCGCCTTCATGCTAGAGGCTATTTGGTTTCCACTGCCCTTGCGCCCAAGACGAGCGAAGAGCAAGCTGGTGTGTTATATGAAGCACATGATTATGAAGCGCATGGACGGATTGTCGATTTCGTCGTGCTCATGACGTATGAATGGGGATATCGGATGGGTCCTCCTCAAGCCATCTCTCCCCTCGACCAAATGAGGAAGGTCGTGGAGTATGCCTTGACGGTGATTCCTGCAGAAAAGATCTTTTTAGGGTTCCAAATATATGCACGGGATTGGCTCCTCCCACATGTTAAAGGCCAGGAAGCCGAGACATTCAGCCCACAAGAAGCCGTAAGAAGGGCCGTTAAGCACGGAGCACCCATTCAATATGATCCGGTCGCCCAATCACCCTTTTTCCGCTATTCAGACGAAAAAGGGAAAACGCATGAAGTATGGTTTGAAGATGCACGGAGCGCCCAAGCCAAGTTTGAACTCGCAAAGCAATATAAGCTCCGCGGTATCAGCTACTGGGCACTAGGTTTCCCTTACCCCCAAAACTGGGCTTTATTAGAGGACAATTTTTCAATCAAGAAATTGAAGACATTTAGCTGATTTGCTACACCCTTTAGTGGATACCTGTTTTAAAAAATGGCTTATCGACATTCGATAAGCCCATTCTATTCAATTGTTATTTCGATAAGGCAATTTTTATATGGGCTAAGTGGTGCTTTTCGTGCCAAGCTAATTTTGCGATTTTTTTTGCCACTGTTATTTCACCATTTTCCTGGTGAGTGAAAGTCCGACGTACTTGCTCTTCGGTTAAACTATGCCCTAAAGCAACGATACGCTCATTTATCCCCTCTAGCATTTTAATGGAACTTTCTATGGGAAGTTCAGTGTCCGGTTGAATGGCCCACTTTTCTTGGTCAAAACCTGGTACCGTTGGGTTCTCTTCTGTCAAAGCCAGCTTCAAACGTTGATACATGTTCAACTGGGAATCTGCAATGTGATGAACAAGCTGACGAATATTCCAGCTACCCTCACGATATGTTTTCCTTAATTCGTCATCACTTAATGAGTCAACAGTTTCTCTTAATTGAACGGTGTATGTTTCGATATCCTTTAACCATTCTTGAATGTTTTCTAGTGTTACTTGTTCAGGTACTTGTAATTCCCCAATTGGAAATCTCACATCCATTTTCATTCCCCATTTCCCTATTCGTTATTTCTTTTACATATTGATCAGGAGATTATAATCCCCTTATATTTTAACATATTTTATCCAATTTCCGGCATTTATTGGTACCAATAAAGGGGACACCGAAATAACAAGAACTCTTTAACCAAAGACTAAAAAAAAGCTGCCCGCCCGTCAGTTTTCACCGACTTCGGGACAGCTGCTTTGTTTTATTGCCTCTTAATAAGGGTCGGCTTCGTGGCTTTTCTTCACGGCATCTTTAGTCGCTTCATTAGCCGCTAATGTACCTTGGCCATATTTCGACTTACCTGATTCACGGCCTGGAATCTTGCCTTCTTCCTGTTTTTCCTTGATTTCTTTCATTTTCATTTCGATGCCTTCCTTCACACGGCGGCCATATTCTTCATCGGCTTGTGTAAAGTGCTCAACCATGGCATCTTGAATACGTTTGTCACATATTGCAAGTGCATTGGATAGGTTGTTGATTAATTCATCACGTTCCCAGTCCTCAAAGCTGCGATATGTTTCGCCCGCTTGACCATAGTTATTAGGACGGTCAATCGGCTCGCTCATTACCGCCGCATTATAGCTCGGACGGTGTTGTGGACGCTCTTCTTTGCTAGCTTCCTTGTACCCGCCAATCATCGAAGGTTCATAGTTAATCGATGGATTTTCACCATTCTCTTTCGGATCACGAATATCCATTTGACCACGATGCTGATTCGTGCGGACAGGCACTTTCGGAGCATTCACAGGCAATTTCAGATAGTTCGGACCTACACGATAGCGTTGCGTATCAGAGTAGGAGAACGTACGGCCTTGGAGCATTTTATCATCGGAGAAATCCATTCCGTCGACAAGGACCCCTGTACCGAAGGCGGCCTGCTCGATTTCCGCATGGTAATCCACCGGATTGCGATCAAGGACCATACGACCGACTGGCAACCATGGGAATTTATCTTCCGGCCAAAGTTTTGTATCATCTAGTGGATCGAAATCAAGTTCTGGATGGTAGTCATCCTCCATGATTTGTACATAGAGTTCCCATTCCGGATATTCTCCACGCTCGATGGATTCATATAAATCCTGTGTCGCATGGGCGACGGTCTTCGCTTGAATAGCGTCTGCTTCTTCTTGGGTCAAGTTGCGGATGCCTTGCTTAGGCTCCCAATGATACTTTACAAGCACAGCTTCGCCTTTGTCATTCACCCATTTATAAGTATTCACTCCAGAACCCTGCATATGGCGGTATGTAGCTGGAATGCCCCATGGAGAAAATAGGAATGTAATCATATGCGTAGCTTCAGGTGAACGGGAAACAAAGTCGAACATCTGCTCAGGATTCGCCACGTTCGATGCTGGATCCACCTTGAATGCATGAATCATATCAGGGAACTTCATCGCATCACGGATAAAGAAAATTTTCAGGTTGTTACCGACAAGATCCCAGTTACCATCTTCCGTATACATTTTCACGGCAAAACCGCGTGGATCCCGTGCTGTTTCTGGCGAATCCTTCGATCCTGCCACGGTAGAGAAACGGACCATGAGTGGTGTTCGCTTCCCAGCACCCGAAAATACTTTCGCCCGTGTATATTTTTCTGGAGGTTCATCTCCGACTTTTCCATATGCTTCAAAATAGCCAAATGCTCCAGCACCACGTGCGTGAACCACACGCTCCGGCACTTCCTCCCGGTCAAAGTGGGAAATCTTTTCGATGAAATGATAATTCTCAAGTGTAGCGGGACCGCGATTACCTACTGTTCGGATATTCTGGTTATCCGTCACAGGGTGACCTTGACGCGTGGTCAACGTATCGCGTTTCACATCTTTTTCTTGATCCTGTCCTTTTGGAGCATTCATATCTTTGTTCTCTGCCAAAATGAAAACCTCCTTAAAAATAGTGGCCCTTACTTCACTAGTATTCCAGTTTATAAGGGGAATTATCATTTGTATTAAATATTAAATGATAATTATTATAATCAATACAAAACCATTATAGGGTATGTACGTAAAGAATGCACGTAAAATGAATTACATTTTTCTTTCTCAATAAATATCGTATATTCTCAGTAGTGAGGATTACTAGATAACCGCTCATCTATCTATTAGGGGCCGTCCCTTAATTTCTTAAAAGTCGTTTACTAACTAATTAGACAATACTTCTTCTATACCTTCGTTTTGAAAAAAGAAAACCTATAATTGATAAATTTCTCCAGAAAACCAGAAATTATTCTCATTAACTTAGATGCCTTCATAACAAAAAAAGAGTCAATTATCCTTTTGGATAACTAACTCTTTTAGTTCTTTATTTATTGAAAATAAACGGCATTAAAATGGGTTCGTTGCGATGAAGCTTGCTGTTTTGACATACATACGTGGATTGATCTTTAATTGGTCCACGATGAATTCTGCAATATCTTCAGGTTGGATGAATTTTGTATCGTTATTTTCCTTAATTAAGCTTAGGTCAAGCGCAAGATCTGTTGCCACCGTACTTGGTGTCAAAGCAGACACGCGAATATTGTTGCGGCGAACTTCTTGTGCTAAGGATTCTGTAAAACCAATTACGGCAAACTTGGATGCACTGTATGCACTTGATGTAGCGGCTCCACTCAATCCATTTGTGGAAGACACATTAATGATGTCCCCACCATTTTTCTCGATTAATTGAGGCAGTACAGCATGTGTTACATAATAGGTGCCCATTAAGTTTGTATCAATGATTTGTTTCCATTCTTCCGGATCCATTTCCATAACCGTACCGAATGTTCCGATACCCGCGCTATTAATTAGAATATCCGCATTCCCCAACTCTTTTGTTAAAGATTCAATCGCTGCTTCCACTTGTTCCTTTGATGAAACATCAGCCGCTGCATAGGCCACTTTAACGCCTAACCCTTCAATTTCGGTAGCCGCCTCTTTTAGAGTTGCCTCTGTTCTTGCAAGTAAACCCACGTTTACTCCTTCTTTAGCTAGTGCGATAGCCGTTGCTTTCCCGATTCCTCTTGCCCCACCGGTAACAATTGCTACTTTATTTTTTAATGATTGTGCCATAATAGTTAGCCCCTTTCTAAATCAACTTTCATATACGTTCTATTATACTATTTTGGATTGGATATTCCTAAAAGCCTGCTTGGTCTTTTGCAGAATCTATCTATAAGTATTTTCTTGATTAGGTTTTCGTAAACTTTGTTTTATATTCTTAATGCTCTCTTGCTATGCAAACAATTTAAAGGAATCATTCATGACTATTTCGAGCACACCACAGCATTAAGAAAGTTTTCTGATCGTTGATTCTCCCGATGAAAATAATGGCAAAAAGAACATCAGAAGTATTCTGATGCCAGACTGTAGACAAACCTATAAAAATCGAGTTTGTATGGCTTGTACCATGTGGACGTTGATTTCCACTCCAGGCACTCGCTTTCCGCGGGCGGTCCGCGAGCCTCCTCGGCTTTCGCCTGCGGGGTCTCCCGTAGACACGCTTTTCCCGCAGGAGTCTCGTACCTTCCGTTCCTATCAACTATGTTTTAACTCATAGATAAAACCCTATTTCCTAAGTCATGATTGTTTCACAATAGAATTATTAGTTCTTAAAATGGAGCCTGCCCTGAATGTATAGAAGATGGCAAATTGGACACGGCAAGTTTAGGCGAAGATTCGAAAGGAATTTCAAAAGGGGATCGGAACTTAATATTTCCGACCCCCTTTTGTCTAAACTCTGGCATCAGAGTATTCTGATGTCCCTAAAGCATTGCAATTTCCTCTCTTACTTATAGACCTTGACCGGTAAATACGTTAAGGACTGTCCAGTAGCGGATTCGGTTAAGTTTTGTTCTAAATCAAACCCTTCGACAGGTTCGATACGAGAGAATTTCTTGACGAAAAGCTCCAAAGCCAATTTCATTTCCAATCGTGCAAGCGGTGCCCCTAAGCAGAAATGTGGCCCGCTTCCGAAGGTCAAATGCTTCTTATTATTTGGACGGCGGATGTCTATCTTGAAAGGATCTTCAAACATATCTCCATCCAGATTGCAGCCGCTCATCCAAGCGATGACGGTATCCCCTTTTTTTAACGGAACCCCTAATAAATCATTATCTTCTTTAACCGTGCGATCTCGTCTGGAGCTGTGGAACCGATACCGTAGCATTTCCTCGACTGCATTCGGAATCAATTCAGGCTCATTCCGGAGTTCTCCATAGATTGACGGATCATCATAAAGTAATGAATAGAAAGAATTCGCGATCGCATGGCTAGTCGTTTCGACACCCGCGCCTAATAGGAGCATCGTCGCCTGCACGATCTCTTCATCCGTAAATCTTTCCCCATCCACTTCTGCCCGGATTAAGTCACAGATAATATCATCTGACAGATTCGAACGTTTTTGAACGACAATCGGATATAGGTATTGGAAATATTCCTTTGCCGCCTGTTCCTTTTTACGCATAATATCTTCCAACCTTGCTTCGTCATAAGGTTGGAACAGGATATCCACCCATTCTTTGAACTGGTGTTGATCTTGAATCGGCACCCCGAATAAATCCGCGATAACCATAGCAGGTAAAGGGCCAGAGAATGTTTTTATAATATCGACCGTTGAGTCAGCTGGAATGTCATTGACAAGGTCGCTAATAATTTGGTGAATACGAGGTTCCCATTCTTTCAAACTGCGCGGGGTGAAAGCGGCTGCTAACAAGGAGCGGCTCTTCCGATGTGCAGGTGGATCCACCAATGTAAGATTCGTTATGGAAGAAGGTTTTTCTGCCTTCTTACCCGCTCCAACGAAAATAGCACTTCTAGGCCCTTCACTCGAAAAAACCTTATAGTTACTTAACACCTGTTTAACATGTTCATATTTAAACACATTCCACGTATTCGTTCCCTCATGGAAATAGACAGGCTGATTGTGAAGCATTTCTTTGTACCATTCAATCGGGAAAAACTCATCAGCACGTGATTGAAAATTCGTAATTTCTTTAATAGGAATCACTTCTTTGTTCATTAAGTCTTATTCCTCCTTCAAAACATCTAAAGATTCTCTGTCTTCTACATTTGTACGTATGTTCAGCTTACTCTAAACAGAGTATTTTGAAAAAAGCAATAAGTAATAGGGCATGAAACCCACATTTGAATACCTTTGGTTTTTTTGTAGGTAGTAGGTCTCTTCTATGTGGCGGTACAGGCATGCCTAAAGACCACATAAAAAAAGCACTCATTTTGAATGGCTCAAAATGAGTGCTTTTTATTCGTTTCATCAAATCTCCATGTCCCAACGATCCTGCTCGGTTTGCTTCATCTGTTTTTCCGTTTTTTCCGGATAGGCTGTACGGAATTTATGGTGGTCGGCCGGGATGATTTCAATCATCTTCTCGATCATGTCTTCCGGATCAAGTTGGTTCTTTAATCCCGCATCCTGTTTCTCCATATCTTCCTTCCGTGTAAAGTTGCGTTCCTCATCGAACCACTTCCATTTCTCCTCTGCAGCCCTGTCGTTGAAGCCCGTATTATAGGCACCCGGATTGATGGTCGCTACCTGCACCCCAAATGGCTCAAGCTCATCCTTCAAGGTTAACGCCATACCCTCGATGGCATGTTTGGTTGTCGCATAGGGACCTCCGAATGGGGTCGTGATAATTCCGGCCATCGAACTCAAGAACACGATTTTTCCGCTTCCTTTTTTGACCAGCTTCCTTGCTGCATGTTGGACGGATTCAAGTGTCGCAAATACATTCACTTCGAAAATCGCCCGGAACCGATCCATCGGCACTTCCCCTAGTGCACCGCCTTCGTTGATAGCAGCATTTGCCACAAACACGTCAAAATCATACTCGTCAATCAGGGCCCTGTCCCGTTCATTCGTGATATCCAATTTGAGCACGTCCATATTCAGGCCTTGCTCCTGTGCTTCTCGCATTAGATCCGTTTTCTGGGATGTGATTTCGGTCGTCGCAATCACGTGGTGCCCTCTCTTCGCTAATCCTAATGCCGTTCCTCTCCCAAGCCCACTGCCTGCACCCGTGATGAAAATCGTTTTAGTCATCTACTATTCCTCCTATCAATATTCTCTATTATTTCTTCTTCCCCGTTGCTATAGACCTAAACAAAATAACGCTTTTCCCAGGGGCAATAGACAAATAAGTCAGGGAGTAAAAAAGGGAAAACAAGGTTTCCAAAAGGACTTTGTTCCCCTTTTTTGTTAAAATTAAATAGAACTTTAGACACGCACCCGAATTTGTCTTTGCGTTTATTAAGGTCGTTTACGGGAATACTTAAAAAACATCAAGTCTATCCCTGCATTTCATTCATGAAAGCTTAAACAACCGAGGATAACTAACGAAAAAGGGGTTTTTACGATGATGAATTACAAAAACATCACAGTTGCAGGAAGCGGCGTTTTAGGAAGTCAGATAGCCTTCCAAACTGCTTACGTAGGAAAATTCAATGTAACGATATATGACATTAACGACGAAGCTTTAGAACGTGCCAAAGAAAGAATCACGAACTTGAAGCCGTATTATAAAGAAGATTTAGGGGCAACAGACGAAGATTTGAATGCGGCTTTTGACCGTCTTACTTTCCACTCCGATCTTGCAAAGGCTGTAGCGGATGCGGATCTTGTGATTGAAGCGATTCCGGAAGTCGTTCAGATTAAAACCGATTTTTATACGGAATTAGGAAAAATGGCGCCCGAAAAAACCGTTTTCGCAACGAACTCTTCGACATTATTGCCAAGTCAATTTGCAGAAGCGACAGGCCGTCCCGAGAAGTTCCTCGCCTTACACTTTGCGAATGAAATCTGGAAAAACAATACCGCTGAAGTCATGAAGCACCCTGGGACAAATGACCGGTTCTTTGATGAAGTGATTGATTTCGCAAAAGCGATCGGAATGGTTGCCCTCCCATTACATAAAGAGCAACCCGGCTATATCTTGAACTCTTTATTGGTTCCGTTCTTGGAAGCAGGCCAAGGACTCCTATTGAATGAAGTCGCGGACCCTGCAACCATCGACAAGACATGGATGATTGCAACAGGCGCTCCACTCGGACCTTTCGCCATCTTGGACGTAGTAGGAATCACCACCGCCTATAACATTGCCAATGCCAAGGCTCAAGCAGGTGATCCACATTTCGTAAAATTGGCTAACCTCTTGAAAACGGAATACATCGACAAAGGGAAAACAGGCAGAGCAGCAGGAGAAGGCTTCTACAAGTACCCGAACCCTGCTTTCGCTAAAGCTGATTTCTTAAAAGGATAAATATGAATGCACATCCAGAACGTGTCCGCAAATCGCTATTATAAAAAATGAAACGGCTTGAGCTCTTTAATATGGGCTCAAGCCGTTTTATTTTTATAGTAAAGTTAATCCAGATCCCCGAATTTTCTTCAGTATGCAATGTGTTTCGATATTTCGCGCCTGGTTATTTCTTTTGAATATAGGAAATGATATCAATATATAATTCGGTCATTTCTTGAGGGGTTTTATCTAAGTCATTTTGTACCCATTGCTCGATCAATCCTAAAAAAGCAGACGTAATGAAGGATAGGAAGTAGTCCATGGGCACTTTTAAATCGGATGCATGGAAGCTTTCATTTTTCTCTAAATTCACACGCACTTTTTCGGAAAAGGCATCTCGAAATCGAAGGTGGAAACCTGTTCTCCCATGATTGCTTAAAAATATCTTTAATAAGGGCGCATGCATTTTAATGGAGCTAAATAAGGCAGCCGCTAATTGCTCCTGTCCTTTTTCAAACGTATGAGTCGATGAATAGCGCGATTGCAATTCATCAATATGATTGCCTAAGTCCTCAAACAACTGCTGTTCGATTCGATCTAACAAATCGAACTTATCTTGATAGTGCAAATAAAATGTTCCACGGTTAATTTGTGCCGTTTTCGTAATGTCCCCTACCGTAATTGAATCAAAGGACTTTTCTTCTAAGATATGTATAAACGACGTTTGAATGAGCTGTTTAGTTTTTCGATTTTTCTCTGCATACATGCTCATCATCATCACCTCCGTCCTAAAATTGAACAATCTGTTCACTTTTGTTCATTGCTTATATGGTCCTAAAAACTATAAGATATATACATACCACTGAACAACATGTTGAAAATTGAGAAAGGATGATATACATTGAGACTATTTAAAAATAAACTAGCATGGGCTGCTCCCATCGCGGTTATATTAATTATCGCACTATTTTCAGTAAACTTATTCGCCCAAGGAAACCCGAAAGTAAGAAATTTACCGGTTGCCCTTATTGTCAATGATGAAGGAACACATGTAGACGCTGTCCAATCAGCCGTTGAACAAATGAGTAAAGGCACGGATGGCGAAGAGCCGATGTTGGCTTTTACAAAGGAAAAAGAAGAAAATATTGAAGATCTATTCGATGATAAACAGTACTATGCCGCATTGGTCATTCCTGAAGGCTATAACGATAGCTTACAAAATGCCGTGAAGAATAACAAATCCGCTCAATTGAAAATTTATATTAACCAAGGATATAACATGACGGGTGCTAACTTTGCGAAAACTGCATTAAACGGCTTAGTTACCCAATTAAATAATCAATATTCTACAAATTTCATCAACCAAATGGATGGTCAACAAATTGATGCAGACCAAGCAGCTGTTATAGTGAACCCAATCGTTTCCGAAGAAAAAGTGTTTAATGAAATCACAGCCTCAACGGCAAACGGTAGTGCACCAACATTAATGGCCGTACCTGCTTGGGTAGGTGCCTTAATCGGCGGTTTTATCCTATTCTTAGCCATATCAAATATCACTAAGAAAGAAAACTTAACACGCAAACAAACCTTACGCTTAATGGGTGGTCAAGTATTATTCGGCGTGATCATCGCCCTATTCTCTGGCTTTACAGTTTCGACATTAGCTTCCATCGCCGGTATTAACATGCCAAGTTACTTACTGGTTGCATTCTTCGTATCGTTTGCAGCATTCTGTTTCTTCCTATTAGTATCAGCCATTACGGCATGGATCGGTAAACCAGCCATCACGTTATTCATGGTTGTCATGCTTCTAGGTATGGGTGTATTAATGACACCACTAGAAATGCTACCCGATTTCTTCGTGAACTTCATACGCCCTTGGGTTCCAATCCGCTTTGCGTCTGAAGGATTACGTGAAATCTTCTACTTCGGTAGTGGCTTCTACACCGGTGGATCATTCATCACGATTGCAGGAATCGGTATTGTCGGTTTAGTGATTTACCTGCTGTCTATTTTCAAACCAACACCTAAACAAAATGACTAAAACAGGAATATGTAAAGTAACTCCTTGATTAAATAGATAGGTCTGCGTTCGATTATTCATCGGACTCAGACCTTTTTTACTTTCTCCTTGAATTCAATGGATGTGTTAGCTCATTCAAAAAACTGCTGGCTTTTCTTCAATGCCCTTTTCCGTTGAATGATTTTTATAATGGGAATGGCGATAAGCAATGCTACGGCAATGTTAAGAATACCAACAGCTGAGTTAAAGAATTCCGGCAGTGATTGTTCCCCTAAAATACCTACGTTCACAATACCCGACCAGACATTTATAAAAAAGAGTAAAAGAAAAATATTCAACATGCGCTTATAATAATCGATCCTTGATTGTGTATCTGTATATAGTTCAAACGGACCTTCAGATGCTACTTTTTTCATGTACACCCAGCCACCAAATTCATGAATAATAGTGATTCCACTGTCTTCAAGCAAGTCAAAATAATCCTTCATCTCACTTTTAGACTTTCCCATGATAAATTCATTGCGGTAAAGGAAAGCACCAGGCTCCCCCTTTGTAAAGGTGAACCGACCCAAAGAAAACTTCTCAAGGTGCCAACCGTGCGTAGCCATCTCATTGATCCACTTTTCTTCTTTTTCGTAATCCAAGTAAAAGCGATACCTTACTTTCTTCACAGCTGGTTCTCCCCTTTCGTAATGAGTAAACCGTTATGATACAACTCATGGAGTCGTTTCATTTCACTTTCCACCATCAGCTTCCCAGCATCCGTAATAACATATTCCTTTTTTCGTCCATCCTCATCTAATGCAACAATCCATTTTCGCTTCACCAATGTCTTAATCGCACCATAAATCGTTCCAGGACCAAGCTCAACACGAGCATCGCTAAGTTCGGAAACAAATTGCATAATCCCATACCCATGCCTTGGTTCATATAAAGATAAAAGGATGTAATAAACACCCTCTGTCAAAGGAGCCTTATCTTCCATCATTCCCCCACCTATCGTCTAACGTTATATCGACTGTTGATACACTTATTGTATCAGCGGCCGATATAACTGTCAATGATATACATATTTAGTTTTTGTTTCTGGATAAGGAGCGTGCGTTTAAGATTCAGGTCAGGGATAAGGATTATATCTATGAGGTAACAAATAGTTGAGTGGAACGGAAGGCACGAGACTCCTGCGGGAAACGCGCGTCTACGGGAGACACCGCAGGCGTAAGCCAAGGAGGCTCGCGGACCGCCCGCGGAAAGCGAGTGCCTGGAGTGGAAATCAACGTCCTCATATTCATTCACGACTTAGGAAAACAGGGTTCGATTTATGAGGTAAAACATAGTTGATTGGAGCAGAAGGCACGAGACTCCTGCGGGCAAAGCGTGTCTACGGGAGACCCCGCAGGCGTAAGCCGAGGAGGCTCGCGGACCGCCCGCGGAAAGCGAGTGCCTGGAGTGGAAATCAACGTCCTCATATTCAACATTCATGACTTTAGGAAAAAGGTTCGATCTACGAGATAAAACATAGTTGATTGGAATGGAAGGCACGAGACTCCTGCGGGCAAAGCGCGTCTACGAGAGACACCGCAGGCGTAAGCCGAGGAGGCTCACGGACCGCCCGCGGAAAGCGGAAATCCACTTCCTTATATTCAACATCCATGACTTTAGTAAAAAGAATTCAGATCTATGAGATAAAACATAGTTGATTGGAACGGAAGGCACGAGACTCCTGCGGGAAACGCGTGTCTACGTGAGACACCGCAGGCGTAAGCCGAGGAGGCTCACGGACCGCCCGCGGAAAGCGAGTGCCTGGAAGTGGAAATCAACGTCCATATGGTACAAACCAAAAAAAGTAGACAAACCGATTTTCAAGTTTGTCTACTTTCTGCATAAGCTATAAAATGTGTGTGTTTGCATTCTTTTCTTCTTTTTTCACACGGATGAACATGCCTTTCGATACAATCAAGCCAAATATCGAAAATGCAATCAAGATATACATAGTCACTGAGTAATGAATTTGTAAACTGATGATGACAGATGCGGCTATTGAACCGAAGTAGCGAAACATGGAATAAATACCCGAAGCAACCCCTGTTAATTCCTTGGCAACGGATTCAAGAGATGCAGCTTGCATAGAAGGAACGCCTAATCCCGAGCCAATCCCACCTAGAAATAAAATCAAACCCGCAAAGACTATTCCATTGATACTTGGAAGAACAACATATAATACCAATGCCAGACCTAATAGGGCAAAAGATAACCTAACCGTCATACCCTTTCCCATCTTACCTTCTACATATCCACCTACCCATGATGCAATGGAAATAGCTAAAGAGAATACGAACAAAAGAAGTCCAATCGATCCGATTGAGTATCCGGCATCTCTTTCTAGCATCATTGGCATTATTAAAATGGTGCAATACATGATGGCATTGTTCAGTAGGATCGATAGATTGGCACTTGTAAAACTGGCGTCTTTAAAGAGTGAAAAATCGATGATTGGATTGCCATATCGCTTCTCTCTATATACAAATAGAACGAAAGCTAATATGAAGACCAACCATAGCCAACCATTCCTATACCATTCATTTGTCACGATCAGGACAAGAACCGTTAAGAATGTACCTAATAGAATGGATCCTTGAATATCTAATCGAGTATGGATTTTCGGTTCGATATCCGGTAAGAATATATAAGCGATAAAGAATGATAAAACAGCTAAAGGAATGTTTATCCAAAAGGTGGCATGCCAACCCCATCCACTAATTAGCATGGCCCCAATGAGTGGGCCGAGTGCCGCCCCAATGGACATCGCAAAACCAAACACACCGAATGCCTTGGTTAACTTTGACTTAGGGGTAATAAAGCGAATGATCGCCGTTCCATTAGGCGTAATCAATGCCCCGCCCAAAGCTTGAATGCCTCTACCAATGATCAATACCAGTAAATTAGGTGCATAGACACATACTAACGAAGCCACTAGAAATAAAAGCAAGCCGAGTAAGAACAATTTGCGTGTTCCATACATATCCCCGAGTTTTCCTGCTATTGGTTGGGCTACGATCATGATAATGAGATACACCGTCACAATCCAGGAGACATTTGCTACATTCGTCTGAAAGGCGTCCATGATAGTAGATAAACCTATCGTTATCATTGTAGAATTCAACGGGACTAGAAAAGCCCCCGTTAAAATCGCAAGCAAAGGAATATTGTTACTTTTCTTTAACAATGTACACGACTCCATTTGTTCCATCCACACGTACGATATCACCGTCTTGTAACATTTGCGTTGCCACTTTTGTACCTAAAACAGCTGGAAGCTTGTATTCACGGGCAACCGTTCCAGCGTGAGACAGGATTCCTCCTGCATCCGTGACAACAGCTCCGGATATAGAAAATAGCACGGTCCATGGTGGGAGTGTTGTTTTACAAACGAGTACATCACCCTTCTGAACTTTAGAAAAATCATTCTGATCCCGAACAATTTTCACCGTACCCGTATGGACTCCTTTTGAGGCCGCATACCCTTTAAAGCTTTTCTCTTGTTCATCCACTTCCGCCGCTCTTGTTCCAAAGATTCTTTCGATAACAGGCGCCACTTCCTCTTGAGGGGGCACACCGTACGTCTGAGGAATATCTTTCTTCGAATTTTGCTCATGTACAGCCTTGCGCTCAACAATTTTGGTGGTTATATCTCTTGGGTTATTCACTAACTCCACTAACTCATCCAGGTATAAAAAGAAGATATCGCTATTTTTTTCAATTGCTTTTGCTTCAACTAAGAGTGCACCCACTTCCAATAAAACCATTCGAGCTTTAGCCGGAAGCATGGCATCAATGTAGAAGTGATGATCTTCATCAACACCCCAATAGGCTAACGCCCAGTCATGGATCTGCTTGAACCTTGCTTTTGCTTCACTCTCCGGGTACTTCTCTAACAGAGCGGAAACTTTATGTTCGCGTTCCGCTACAACACGTGCAAATTCTTCATCAAAATCGAAGTCTTTCTTCATATATTCCGAAATGACAGCTAAGGCATATTCAGGATTCTCCACCCATGTTTCATCAGAAAACTCATGGGAATTCGCGATGCGCCACCCGTAAATTTCTAACGTATCTTGAACTTGGTCCAGGAAAGTTTGGCCTGCAGGAGATACTGTAAGCTCGGTCACTAAATCTTCATTAGGAACGGAAGCAAAACAGCTCGACACTTCTGGTGACGCCATAGCCACCTTCGCAAGGTTCCATAAAACTCGATCCGTTTCTAATGATTTGTTCATCACACCTTCAAGGAGGTCATACACATAGGTCGTATTCGTGTCACCCGTTAAATTCTTATAGGCATCTTCTAAAAGTAAACCAACAGAGCCTCTAGGCATAACGACCTCGAAGTGAATCTCCCATGCGCGTTTGAAAAATTCAAATAATTCTATAAGGATTCCCTTTGCTTCTGCCAAAGTAAAGCCATTTTTACGGTATTGGTCCAGTGTGGTAAAGTACGGTATTAACTCTTGATTCATATAATTCCAGAATATATCACTTAAGTTTGGCAACAATGCTTCTATAGCCGTTGCATTTTCTTCCAACCGTTTTGCAATATCCCCTTGATATGAAACGGTATTCTGATAATAGTGAGAATCAGAAATCTTGATTTGGAATTGATGGATTGGAAGTTTCAATGTTTCATAAGCCTTTTTTGTCCCTTCTGTAACGGCTGGTGCCATGTAAGACGCAAACAGGGGGGTTAAAGAACCGGGTAGATGCAATTCATCTAGAAACCAAAATCCATTTTGTTTATCCTCTTCGTTAAGCATTAATTCACTTCGGAAATTTTCAATATTCAACATATTTTTCGCACTCTCCTTATTTCTAAGATGTAATGGGTCTAGATTGAAGAACGAAAATCATGTCATCTTTAATGGCAAACTCTATATCAACAGGAAATTCATAAAATGCCTCTAGTTTACTTGTTACAGACTCTAAAGATAAGATGCTTTCTTCATTAAGACAGTAGGCGTCACTTTCTTCCGGTGTCGTTTCCACTTCAATGATTTGATTATCAAGAGGCAATATCTTCACTTCTTTTAGACCTAAATCTTTCATGATAGACTTTGTTTCTTTATTCACGATGAAAGTGTCGGGGGTCACAATTCCTGAAACAATGGCTTCACCCAAGCCGTAACTCGCATTAATGATGATTTCATTGGTATCTTGAGTAATGGGGTTCAGACTAAAGATCACGCCGGATACATCCGGGAACACCATTTGCTGAATTAAAATCCCCATAGGAAACGCATCTAAAGAAATATCTTTTTGTGCAGCATACTCACGAACACGATCGGAGAACAAGGATGCCCAACATTGTTTGACTGCATAAAGCAATTGCTCTTCTTCACAAACGTTCAAAATCGTCTCATATTGACCTGCGAAGGAAGCGTCCTTTAAATCTTCCGCAGAAGATGATGACCTAACAGCCACTGCCAAATCAACGGAGCCTGCTAGTTCCTTCAACTTTTCATAGGAAGATAACACTTCCTTTTCTATATCTTTCGGAAGAGGCGCCTCCATGAATACATCAATGAATTCCTCTTCATGTACTTGATTATGTAAAGCATTCTCTTTCATAAATCTTTTTAAAGCACCCGCTTTGAGAACAAATCCATTTGGGATATTTACACCCTCGTTTATGATGTTCGCCAAGTGTAATGCTTTAGACCCAACTTCCAGTAGCGATTCTTGGTTAGCTTCTTTCAGGAACACAGTAAACACTAAAAAACAAACCCCTTTTCTTTATGAACACTGTAATGATAGTACAAAATACGCATTAGGATTTAACCACTTTTCTATTAAACTCTAATTTAGTATACTTTGCAATCTACAAAAGAATAAATGCTCATAAATTACTATCTTTTACAGTGAAACCATTTACTGAATAAATGATTCAGTTTTCACCTATAATTACACACAAGTGGCCCACGAAAACGAAGGCACATTTTTTTCGTAGCCTGTACGGATATAGATTAATCTGTCTTACTATCACTAGAGAGTATAAAGCAGACAATAGGGCACTTTAATAAGACACTTTTGGTGCGGTAATAATAGATAATCCTTCAAAAACAGTCTAATATATATGGTACTATTAGAAAAAAAGAGATAACGAGGATAAACTCATGAATGGACTAGTATTTGAAAAAAGGGATTTTACTCCTGATCATTTACATACTCTAAAGACACTACATCTAAATAACTATCCGATTTTATATATACTTTATAATGAGAAAAAAAGACCCTCTGCTTATATTGGGCAAACGGTTCAAGCTTCACGACGTTTAAAAACTCATTTAGAGGATAAAAAACGTAAGAATTTGGACCGCTCTATTTTAATTGGACATAAGAAATTCAATCAGTCTGCGACGTACAATATTGAGTCGAATTTAATTAACTACTTCATCGCGGATAACCAATATCAATTGCAAAATGTGAGCCAGACCAGATCTAGGGTCATGCATAATTACTACCAGAAATCGTTTTATAATGAAGAACTCTTTCAAGCTATTTGGGAAAAACTTAGAGAAGAGAACATTGTGAGCGATACAGTTGAGAACCTTAGAAACAAGGACATTTATAAGTTATCTCCTTATAAGGAGCTCTCTCCTCAGCAGCTTGATATCAAAAATGAGATTCTCGATTTTTGCAAAGAACATATAGGTAAAGAGGGAAATCACGTAATTGCGATTGAGGGCGATGCAGGCACAGGTAAAAGTGTCTTATTAAGCTCTCTGTTTAACACGATTCAAGATTTGGCTAAAGATGATAGCCCTCTTAAAAATACAGATAATTACTTGCTAGTGAATCACACTGAGATGCTGAAGACATATAAAAGTATTGCCAACAGCTTACCCAACTTGAAGAAAAAGAATCTAATGAAGCCAACGCCATTTATTAATGAGAAGACAAAGGTGGGAGAAACGGCAGATATCGTATTGATTGATGAAGCTCATTTGCTTCTGACAAAGGAAGATTCTTATAATAATTTCCGCTACCAAAACCAACTGGATGAAATCATTAAGCGTAGTAAAATCTCCATAGTCATCTTTGATCCAAAGCAAGTGCTGAAGATTAAAAGCTATTGGAATGATAAATTGCTAGAGGAAATCACAAAGCAATATAACGCGAAAACTGTTAAGCTTACGGATCAAATGAGAATGAATGCAAATCCAGAAACAATTAAGTGGATTGACAACTTTATTGCAAAGGAAATTCTTCCTTTACCGTCAGAGGAAGACTCCTCCTTCGAACTTAAATTTTTTGAAGATGCTGAGACGTTTAAAAAAGCTATTGAAAATAAAAACAACGAAATCGGTCTTTCTCGAATTGTCTCAACCTTTGATTATTTACATAAAAAAGATGGAAAAACTTATATTGTCGATGAAGAGGGAATTAATATGCCTTGGAATATCACCCAAGATAGTGTGACGTGGGCAGAGAATCCGGGCTCCATTAAAGAGGTTGGTTCCATTTATACTGTACAAGGTTTTGACCTAAATTACGTTGGAGTTGTTCTTGGCCCTTCCCTAAGCTATGATGAAGGCAAAAACAAATTAATCATTGATTCTTCCAAATACAAAGATACAGGTGCATTCATTTCACGGACGGATTTATCACCAGAAAAAAACCGAGAAATTAGAGAAGAAATCATCTTGAATTCCATTAATGTCTTGATGAAACGGGGTATACATGGTTTATATATTTATGCCACAGACCCAAAACTAAGACAGAAACTACTTGAGCTAAAAAGGGGAAAATGATGATGAACGATATTCAAGGCTTAATTAAAGTAATCAATGATTTTAGAGATGAAAGGGACTGGAGACAATATCATAACCCAAAAGACCTCGCCATCTCCATATCCATTGAAGCAGCAGAACTACTAGAAGACTTTCAGTGGATTAGCAGCGAGAAAGCACTCAAAGAAAATAAAGAAAACATTCGTGAAGAAATCGCCGATGTTTTGATTTAACATTAATGTTATGTTCTGATCTGGGATTGGATGTAAAAGAGATTGTGGAAGAAAAGATTGTGAAAAACGGGAGGAAATATCCTGTTATTAATAAGTGAAAAATACTCTATCCCCCCTTTTTAACATTATGAAACGCTCAACAGCCATTTAAGTAGGGATAACCAAGACATACATATTTTTCAATGTGTATTTTCAATAAACCAAAAGACAGCCAAGCTCTTCTTCAGGATAGCTTGGCTGTCTTTTCATATTTCAAATCATAATGTTATACCCTAATAGGCGTTGATGAATTAAAGGGAATAACATGTCACAAGCACGCAACTAAAGCAGGTCCAGCTGCATTTCCAAAATGATAAGGGTGCATCAACTTTCTTTTATTGTTCTTCCTAATTGCACCATTTAGATTTCTTAAGTATTTACTTCTTATTAAAATCATTTGATTGTGGCTCTATTTTGATTTCTTTCGGTAACTTAGCTGGAGCCTTGGGAACTTTTTTCTGTTCGTTATTAATCACATCAGAGGAGTAAAGTGTAACGATCATACTTCCCCCATATCGTTTAGCCCGAATTAATATCGGTTGGTTATATTTGTTTTGAAAGCGAAAATCAGGTCCGTACCAGCTTACAGTAGCATCACGTCCGGGTGGAACATAAGGTACACGCCTACTATGGGAATAGCGCTGGTCAATTCGTAGCCCGGCACGATCGACAGCATTATACAAGGTGGATGACACCTGACAAATCCCCCCACCAACCCCTTCAGACAATTCACCTCTAACGATAATGGGAGCACTCATGTATCCCTTGTCCTTCGTTCTCTTCCCTACAACTTGGTTAAATGAGAAAGTCTCATTAGGAAAAACAACGTGATTATCAATGGCTTTTGCGGCAAGTGAAATATTATGTGAACGACTTTTATTATTAGAATTAAAATAAGTCACGTATTGACCAATCTTCTGGTGCCGAATGTGAGCAAGTATTTCACTATCCACCTTAGGATAAACATCCATTTCTGGTGCTTCTATTTTGGAAGGTCCTTTACCAAAGAAATAGGCATAAAACTGCTCCTTAAACGCCTGTCGATACAGTTTGTAACCTACCTGGCCTGGAACGATTCCTCCCTGATCATTAAGCCTCGCATTTATAGGAGCTCTGTATACTTGTTGATCGAGTTTATCAATGAATATACGTAATTTTTCATCATCAATCATCGGAGTACCAGGAAGGGGCAGTGAAAAGTTTTCACGGTCAACACTAGCTATGGTCTGCCCTTGTTGGGTCACCGTTAAGCTGTCAGAAAGTTCAACGGGTTGAGCAAATAATAAAAGACCAGTTATCCAGATATGTATCATAAGTCGGTAAACCTCCCAACATTAGTATGAACGAGAGGTTGTCCTTTAATGTAATTCTTCCTTTTATATTGTTGACGTATAAATAGTGAGAGGCTTTACTGCTTCTTACTAAATGGAACAAAACAAAAAAAGTTACACACAAAAAGGCTCAAGCAATAAGAATCTCTCCTCATCACTCAAGCCTTCATCCACATCTTATACACATTGAAACTATCGGGTGTGTTTTGCTTATCTCCGATATTTTTTTAATAATTACGAGTATAGCGGCCTCCGCACTGTTTATGATTCCAATATCCTTCTCGTATTTATTTATGGTATGGCGGTTCAATGTATTACTAAGTCTGGTTTTGTAGTTTATCAAACTAAACATGAATTAGCATAAAAATTAAACTTATTCTTCACCTCATATATTGTACCTAATGCGTAATAACCTTCTTTAGATTTGCCAACACAACCTAAATTTGGTGAAGATAAAAAGTTTAACATCGTACCAATTTCATCTAAAGACGGTGGAATATCAAATCTATCATCGTTTCTTAAAGTCCTATATATATCTTTTTCATATAGTAAGCCTTCAGTAATTGGATCATTACTTTCTAAAATCAAACACTCCATAACAGATTGTAATAAATCACCAGATCTTTTTATTTCTTTAATTTCATTTTCTAAGCAACTTATTTCTACTTTTCCTGATTGAGAAAATATTTTCTTATAAGCTGTTGGCTCCAAAGGTAGCTTAAAATGAGACCTAATAAGATTTTCTAAAGAATCAACATCTATTAACACCACATCATGTTCTTTTGCACGTTTAATAAGACGTTCTCCCTGAAATGAATATCCTACAACTACAATATAATCCGCAGAATGCAGTTTTTTATGTTCTTTTAATGTATCAAAATTTATTTGGCCTTCTGAAACAACACCTGAATATGTTGATTTCGCATCAACCGTCACAGTATACGAATACTTAGGAATACTTGGAGAATTCACCAAAACATCAGTTTTACCTGATCCCCCTAACCAAGATGTATTAAAACCAAGAGCTGAGAAAGCCCATGCAATAGCTTTTTCAAACCTTGAAGGGTTTGTTGAATCTTTTGAAGCTAGGCGAAGTTCAGTTAAATTATCATTAACAATTAAATTTTCATTATTAACGTTATTCTCTTCACTTCTGTGACTTAATTCAATATCATTTTTATGTTGCATTGAAACATTTTCTAAAACATTCCTCGCTCTTTTTGTTAAACAATATTTACCTGGAGATTCTTCTTGTACAAGTAAAGCACATTGCAAAATAGTAAGTCTTTTTCTTATTTCATCTATTCTCTCTGTTTCGAACCCATAAGATACTTTTGCAATTACAGCGAGTTCTTTTGCTGATAAACTATTCTTAGATAATTCAAATAGTATTTCAAATATATATAATACTTTAGCATGTAAACAATAAACTAAATCTAAAGCTGATTTAGTAGTTAACCATTTTTTTGCTGTTTCCGATGCTACGCATAATACTCTCGATTTTCTATCTAGAAAATCAATATTCACTAGAGTTGTAATAAAGGAATTTGCCGAAGAAGCTGATATATTTAAAGTTTCTTTTGAATACTTAAATATCGAATCTTTGTCAATATTAGTAAATATTAATTGGATATATCCACTAAGCGTTTCACATATATCTGTAAGATTACCTGGAATATATCCAATAGAAGCTTTTCTAGCTTTTAACTTTTCTTGGTCCATTTCAATTAGCCGTTCTGCCCAATTAGATACTGGTATTTCAGTTTCATGAATAGTATTGTCACCATTAATTACTATTTCGTTAGGATGTACGTATTTGATATTTTTTACAAATTTTTCTCCTTTTTCAGTTAAATGATATGTGTTTTTCAAATCATTAAAATCAACTAAATCTAATTGTCTAAACCATGTCAATCTATTACCTATTTCTGACTTTGTTTCCCAATTTAAATTATAATTCTCATTAGCAATTTCTAAAAGATCCAAAGCCATTAAAGGCTTCTCCAAATTTATTAAGAGTTCCCCAATAAACCTAACATTCGCACAAAATATTGCCGTTAAATATAAATCATCTTCCGTTTCCAAATATAACTTGCTTTCCTCGGATATTTTCCACATACCGCCATCTTTAAAAACTAAACCAACTGGCCTTAACCAAGTACATAATTGATCTAAAGTGGATTCACTGGAACTACCTTCAAACTTCATTTTTGTATTATAAGGTACATTATCCAATATAGCTTTCAATATTTCTCTCAAAACAATAGGTTGACCCATTTTTCCCCTAGGGATTTTAGGAAGAGAAAATACCTTTACATTCCATTCTCTATGTAAAGGGTAAAATTCTGGATTAACTTGAGACATATTTGACACCTCTAAAATAAAAGTTTTCTATAAAATAACGCAAAGGGAAAATCCACTTTAAATTAATATAGTGGATTTTCAAAACCTCACTTACTTATGATACAGTTCCCCTTAATGAGTACCAAACCTCTATAACTCATAAGACTCCGGGTCCTCAGCCACACTCGTCTTCCCTTCGAAAAACTCATTAGGTTGGTACTGTACTTGGATTTCCATAAGGCGCTTCCGTAAATAGTTTTCCAAATCCTTATTTGTGCAGTAGACAAAGCACCCTTTTTGACCTCTAGTTAAAAGCGTCCTATACGTATTCCTAATAATTTCATCAGCCAGTTGCATCGCTTTCTCCGGTTCTTCTTTTGATAGCTTCTTGATGCCTTTTAAAGAACTGTCGGTTTTGGCTCTCTTTGTAAAATCCGTTTGAATTCTTTCTTCACTGAAGTACATGTCATCTCCAATAATCACGCCCACATAATCGAATTCCAGCCCTTGAGATGTATGGATACAGCCCACTTCTTGAACCGAGTTTTCATCAATTGCCCAGCTGTCAGAATTACCGAGATTCCAGCTCATGCTGAATTGATCCGACAGTTCAATATCATGGATCTGTGAGTTGTTCTTGCCTTCCTTCTTCCAATCCCAGCAATAACCGGCTAACAATCGGGCTTTGTTATTCACCTTATTCAGCCTGATGATTTCATCTCTCATCTCTGCTGGATCACTATATACACGAAAATCATAGTTGCTACCGATATAGCTTTCATTTGCTGTTTTCCGTATTTGAAGAACATCATCAATCCATGCAAGATATCCATCCGAGCCATTGCACCGGAACTGTGAATCCAATAAGGCAGTCGATACACTGGCATTATATTGGTCTGCAAATTGTTGAATCGTCTCAATGCTCCCGGCATCCTTTAACGTCACACGCTGGCGCTCGTCAATAAAAAATATGGAGAAATTAGAAGCAGAAATGATTTCCTTCATCTGGTTCTCACCAAGATGATTAAACATCCCGGACTTTTCATTTAGACGATGCGCCTCGTCCACAATCAAGACATCGAATGTGTTTTCCGGAACATCAATATAACTCCCAGACCCTTTAAAGAGGTTATCAATATGGCCCTTACGGAAATCCTTCTTTAGCTTTTTAGCATAGATGGCCCGCGGTGCGGCATTCTTAGTCACATATTGGCAAACCATATTTTGAGCCGTCAACTCCACTAACAGGTTGATAGCCAACACGGATTTACCCGTGCCCGGTCCGCCTTTGACGATTAACACTTGCTTTTTATTCGTTCTCTGTGCTTCTTTTGCCAGCATCTTTGCTGCTTCGTACACAACCTTCTGGTCATCAATCATGACGAATTCTTGATTTCCCTTCAACATATTAAGGAGGGAATCCTGCAATGATTTAGATGGACGAATTCTGCCATTCTCAATTTTGTACAAATTCTCCTTATTATCCCCAAACTTAATATGAGCCTTAATGAACTCTCGAAGCTTAGCCGCATCACCTTTTCGAAAAACGGGAGCTTTCTCGACATAATATTGATAGCCTTCATCAATAATAGGATCGTCATCCACTTTGATATAGTTATGCAAATATGCACATGGGTACAATTCCATCTGATTATCCTGGACATTTTCATTGTAGTCCTCAATTAGCGCTGCGTACGACCATGCCTGATAAGATGGGTGAGTGGTTTCCCTCACTCCACCACCAAGGAAAGTCTTAACAATCGCTTCTTTTCCATCCACTTTCTCAATATCCTGCCATTGCTTAAGCTCAACGATTACAATAGATTCATTCGTATCATTACTGCCAGATATCAAGAAATCGACACGCTTTGATGTATAAGGAATCTTGAACTCTATAGCGACACCAGCGTCATCAGGTATTTCCTTATCTAACAGGACAAGATGCATGTATTTCATCGAATTATCCCAAGATCTTAATTCACTTTTATTAATCCGGCCAACTTTCTCCGCGTAATTATTTACGATATTATCTATTAATTTATCTTCAAAAACATCTTGAAGAAATTCACTTTTAATCGCCTCATATATAATCATCCCTGACACACCTTTTCCCTTGTAGTTCCACAATCTTTTAGCTACTTTATATCATTGTACACTAAGGTTCCAATGCATAACTTATATGGAAATAAAAAAAGGCAGAGCTCTTTAATTTCAGGGCTGACTGCCTTCATTATTCGTTTTAATCTGGCTATATTATGCTGTCTGTGCAGAGTGGCTTTTAATAAGATTTCCTACTCGCTTCAATTGATTCGCATCATATATCTCATCAAATTCCAAACGTTTAACTCCATACTGTATGAAAATTCCTCGTTCCAGCACTCCATCTTTAAACCAGGATATATCCTTAATTGTTTTATAACGAAATCTTTGTATATTCACTTGTCCATTGTCTATAAATAACACCCTTTTGTTAGTAACCACTAAATAGCCTTTCATTTCTTGTTTCTTTGACTTATCATATTCACATTGAACAAAGGTCAACCCTTGTTCGCCAGGTTCATAAATATTGTTCGCCAAATCTAAAAAAAATGATTCGTTCCTCTTAACGACCTTGAATTCGTAGGATGTATAATCTAAGTTTCTAACATCTACAACACGGGATAGAATCGTTAACACGCGCTGTTTTTCCTGTTCATCTCGCTCCAATGCGTTAAGCTGGATAGCATCGAGCTCTGTCTTCCTTTGTTTTTTCTTTTTATCTTTTTTCTCCGCCTTATTATTCCTATAGGTTTCCACTTTTTCCTTCACTTCTGTTTGATCCAGTCTGCGAGACAGACCTTTGACCATTACATCTTCCACTAAGAAACAAAGTTTCTGATAAACTCCCATTAGAACAGTACCCCCTTACTTTAACATTTTCCTTGCTACATAAAATCTCCTACCCAACCAGCCGATCATGCCGAGTCCAAATACACTGCCAACAGCCTGATTATTTTTTTTACGATCTTTGGTTCCCTTATCAAAGTTATATTGGTAGATGGTTTTTGCATGTTGATACTTTTCTGGAACACTGGAGCTCTTTCCATCTAGTCCTGCCTGATATGCTACATTCACAATGTCCTTAATCTTTACATTTGATTTAAATCCTTCTTTATACCAATCTTTATATTTCTCCTCTTCAAAATCAGGTTCTTCATAATTTAATATTGTAAAAGCAGCTGCATAACCTTGTTTAACGTATGTCTCCTTAAGTTCTTCCTGTCCAATTTTATAGCCTTTTTGATAAGCATCTAAGAAAATATCTTTCGCTTTTTCTGGTTCATTCAAAACATCCGCCTTACCGTCTTTAATGCCAGAAGCCAGATACTCTTCTTTCTTTTTTTCATCTTTTTCTTTTATCGCTTTATTAAAACCTTCTTCATAGGAAGAAGTAAGAGCTTTGATAGTTCCATATTTTTGAGGAACCTTTAACTTATCTTGCTTTTCTCCTAAGGCGTAGCCACTTTTAAATGCATTCTTTTTTAGAGTTTCGAATTGTGTAGTGCCTTCTTTGTATCCAACTTCGTACCCTTTTTCATAACCCTCTTGATAAGAATCTGATCCTTTAGAAAAGGAATTACTAGAAAGACCTTTTTGTCCATCAGATAAACCAGTTTTATACCCAACCTCTTCTCCACTGTCTAAATCTTTCTCAGCTTCTTTTTCAGCAAGTTGAGCCGGGCTATTATTAATTCTTGTTGTATCATAATCACTTGGGGCTTCACAAGGAATACCATCATCTACTTTGTTGCCCCAACCATCTAGTCTTTCTGGATCATAAGTCTTGCTGTATCCTTTGGAGTTCCAATATTCTACCACTTCGTCATAGCTTGAGAAATCCGAACAATCTTTGTCAAGAGCATCATTAGACGATTCTGAAGAAGTTGATTCATCAGATGAAGTAGAGTCAGAGCTATCAGACTCATTGGAACCACTACCATCATGATAATGATACTCTCCATCCTCCAATCCCCACTGTGAACAATTAGTCCGACAAGTATGGCCACCACTTGAATCGGTTCTGCCAGGATGGGCATATACATTCCCTTGAATGATCATCAACAACAACAGCAACGCACATAACGATAAAAAACTCTTCACTACCATTCTCCCTTTTATTGTAAATTTGTTATTAACTATAATAATAGTTAATAACTAGAAGGTAAACTCTTATCTCTAAGAAATATGGAAAAGTCATAAAAAAAGACTTTGAATTGGGAAATTCCCGCCCAAATTCAAGGTCTTATAATATTTTTATTTGTAACAACATTGAGTTCATTATCCTTAACCCAAAAAAGTTATACACAAAAAAGGCTCAAGCAATAAGAATCTCTCCTCATCACTCAAGCCTTCATCCACACGTTATGCACAACTTGAAACCATCGTCGGTTTTGCTTATCCCCGATATTTCAAAGTTAATCCTTTTAAGAAATTACGGGCATATCGGTCCCCACATTGTTTATAATTCCGGTGGCCTTCTTTTCGTAGAATGGCGCCTAGTTCACCTTTGGTTATGTTGACTCCTGCGTCTCCCAGGATTTCAATCATATCCTCGCTTGTTAGCGTGAGCGCGATTTTCAATTTCTTAAGAAGGACGTTGTTCACACTTTCCTTGCCTGTTGGTGCCGGGCTCTCTGGTTGTCCCGGTTTTGGCTCTTGTTTCCCTCTTTTGAAAATGATCAGGCCGTTCAAGAAGGACTCCATCATCTTGTTATTGCATTTGATTGTATCTTCTTCGTCTTCATATGCGTAAAAATCGACGTCATCATCTTCGTATTCGTCATAGTCTTCTTCTTTTGGCTTTGTGAGCATCTCCATCACTTCTTCTTGTGTCACGTTCACGCCGCCAAGTTTGAAAATCTCTACCATATCTTTATTTTTTATATCGAGAGCATATCGTACTCTGATTAAAATATCATGATTATGCATCCATAAACCTCCTATATTCGCACCCTTTTTCAGTTGCTTCCTCTTTATCATTGCCCGAGTAAATTCTTCCAATACTAAAAACGAAGGCAACTGAAAATCCGAGAATCGTTTACAGATTCCCGGATGCTGTAAGTGTACTGTATGTTTTATTATACCTAAAAAAGATGGATCCGACATTAAGTTTGGGTGAATCGCTTCAAAGGCTTACGATTCTTCGCCACCCTCTGCTTCCCATCTCGCAATTTCCTCCCGTACCATCGGGGCCACCTCTTTACCCAGTAGTTCGATGGCTTTCATCACATCATCATGTGGCATCGATCCGACGGGAACATGCAGCATGAAGCGCGTGATTCCCACGGTTTTACGAAGGTGAATGATTTTTTTCGCCACGGTCTCCGCGTCACCTACATACAGGGCACCTTCTAAACTACGTGCCGAATCGAAGGTTTCACGGGTGTATTCTCCCCACCCACGTTCTCTTCCTAACACGTTCATCGCTTTCTGAGTGGAAGGGAAAAATTTCTCTGCCGCAAGATCTGTGCTTTCGGCAATGAATCCATGTGAATGGGAAGCAATCGGCAACTTGCTTACATCATGCCCCGCCTCTTTGGCCACTCTTTTATACAGTTGGACGAGCCCTGCAAACTGTCTCGGGCTTCCGCCGATAATCGCGAGAACGAGTGGCAGTCCTAGCATACCTGCACGTACAACTGATTGTGGAGTTCCGCCGCTCGCAATCCAAATAGGTAAAGGATCCTGAACAGGAATCGGGTAAATTCCACGGTTTTGGATGGAAGGACGATGTTTCCCACTCCATGTCACCTTCTCGGACTGCTGGATTTTCAACAGCAGGTCCAGCTTCTCATCGAACAGCTCATTGTAATCATCCAAATCATACCCGAATAGCGGAAACGACTCGATGAAAGAACCCCGGCCCGCCATGATTTCCGCACGTCCATTCGAAATCGCATCAAGTGTCGAAAATTGCTGGAATACTCGTACCGGATCGTCTGAAGACAACACCGTCACAGCACTTGTAAGACGAATCCGTTTTGTCCGTGAAGCAGCGGCGGCCAATACGACAGCTGGTGAGGAAGCCGCATAATCCCTCCGATGGTGCTCTCCTACCCCGTAGACATCCAGTCCCACCTCATCCGCTAATACAATCTCCTCCACTACCTCACGTATACGTTCGGCATGGCTAAGTACCTTACCCGTTTCTACATCCGGTGTCGTTTCCACAAAAGTAGTCAATCCAATTTCCATGTACTTTCCCCCCTCTATGTATGGTTGATATACCATGTTCCGTTCTTATCATTAAAAAAGATCCTATCATTCATCATACAATATCATGTGAATACTTCTCAAATTTCCAATTCACTTATCCACAGTAAAAAGGCAGGGCCCCTATTAAAGGGCTGACTGCCTGTTGGTAGAATTATTTTATAGATTAATGGCTTTATTTCTCCTTAAATCAACTGATAAAACAACCCATGCTGTGTGCAGTACCAAAGCAACATGCCGTGTTTACGCTTCGGAATGCGGGTTTGCAGTCCCCATTCAGGATACTGTTTGATAAGTTGCACCTGATCTCCTGTAGCAAAGGCAATAAATGAAATATAATGCTCTTTGGTCATAGGATGGTTGCTTGAAATGAACCAATCCTCTTCAACCTGTGTAACTTCCAGCTTTTCTTCTTCCGTCGCTTTCTTCGGCACAAGTGCCTCCAACTTTCTTCCACAACAAGAAACAGCTGCGTTACCGGTGCTTAAGGTAATATTCCCACAAGATGGACACACAAAATAGTTTGACCGTTTCATATTTCCTCCTACAAAATCATTGGAAGCGAGTTCGCCCTCCAGAATATGTTCAATGTTTACACCTAGGAGGGAGGACAATTCCGGTAACAGGGAGATATCCGGACACCCTTGGCCACGCTCCCATTTTGAAATGGTCCGATCAGAAAGATTCATCCTGTCAGCCAATTCCTTTTGCGTGAACCCTTTTTCCCTCCGCAATCGTAAAATCAAATGGCCCACTTTGCTACTATCCATTGATTCACCCCCTACTCATTACATCATAAAAGGTAAGAACCGATCCGGCAACAAACGCTCCGTTGAGTTTTCCAGTTTGAGAGGTGAATGCCATATAAGTGAGCATACAAAAAGCCTGTTCCAATCGAAACAGGCTTTTGGCTGATCTATGATTATTTGGTATTAGTAAATCCACCATCAATGCGAATAACTTCTCCATTGATATATTCTGCTTTAGACGTTAATAGGAAGGTTACAAGTTCCGCAACCTCTTCCGGAGTTCCCAATCTTTTTTGAGGGATTCCCTTCGTTGCGTTCTCTTTCATGGCCGGGTTAGCTTCGTAGAAAGCCTTGACCATCGGTGTCTCAGTAGGTCCTGGTGCAATTGCATTCACACGCAGACCTTCTTTCGCGTATTCAGCCACCATGGACTTCGTTAACCCTGCAATAGCATGTTTCGTAGCGGAATATGCCACCACTGAATCCTGTCCAATCACACCCGCGCTTGAAGCTGTATTAACAATCGATCCACTGCCATTTTTCAGCATAACCTCAGCTACATAACGAACGCCATATAAAGCACCCATTAAATTGATTTGGACGATCTTTTCAATTTCTTCCACGTCCGTATCCAAGAAGTACTTACCGCTACCAGAGATCCCTGCATTGTTAAAGAAATAATCGATCTTCCCGAATTTCTCCACTGTTTGATCCACATAGTTCTTCACTTCTTCTGCTTTGGAAACATCCGTTTTGATGAAAAAAGAATCGACTCCTAATTTTTTCACCATTTCAACCGTTTCGTTCCCGCCCTTTTCATTGACGTCCACTACAACGATATTGACTCCTTCTTCAGCCATTCGAACCGCTGTAGCTTGTCCTAATCCGCTTCCTGCTCCTGTGATAATCGCTACTTTATTCTTAGTTGTCATGAAAAAACCTCCGTTGTAATGAATAAGAACCGGGTAACCGGCACTATTCTCGTATATTTCCTCTTAGGATAAAATACCCTAACTCTCTTATACTTTACCCTGTGGGTATGATTTAAAACTGTAAATTTTCGGAGGTAGAAGGTGCGGAAGTCTTGTCAAAAAAACTCATTTAATTTAAAAAACCTGACAGCATACTTGTCAGGTTGAGTGAAAATGACTACTTAGATTTCCTTAACTAATTATATTAAATCATCAATTCACATAAGTATTTTAGTCATAACAAGATCGGTTTGTTTTTCATCTCCCATGTGAAAGGAATGCGTTCCACTCTGAGTAAAGCCCATTTTTCCATAAAATTTGATGGCCCCCTCATTTTTTTCCCAAACGCCTAACCAGACTTTCTTCTTACTCTGGTCTTGCGCCAATTCTATTCCTTTATTTATAAGATGATGACCTAACCCCTGCCCTTGAAATTCCTTTCTTATATAAATCCTCTCAATTTCAAGTGACTCATCACCCTCCTTTTCTGTCTGGGCTTCATCGACATTCACCTTTAAATACCCGGCGACTTCTGTATGAACATAGATAAAAAAGAATTCTGAAGAGGGATTGGATAATTCCGTTCCTAGTTGGGTTAAATTAAACGCCTCTTCCAAATAAACCTTCATATTTTCGGGGGAATTCTGATCCTTAAAGGTCTCATTAAATGTTTCGCAGCCAATCTCTTGGAGTAGTGGCAAATCTTCAAGGGTACACTTTCGTATATGTATCGTCATTGTTATATTCCGCTCCTCTACCTATTAATAATTTCGCTTGTTTCCCTTTTTCACATATTCCCAGTCTATTTCTATATTTTTTCTCACTTTTTGCAGAAGACGAAAAAGGGTTTCTCCTTCTTCTTCGGATAATCCAGCTAATGCGACTGCATTGGAATAATCATGTTCTCTTTTTATGAAAGGATACACACTTTCGCCTTTTACAGTTGGGAAAAGCTTTTTGATCTTTTGGTTATGCGTATCCTCTCTCTTTTCAATAAAACCTTGTATCTCCAATTTCTTTATTGCACGAGCTGCCGTGGTTCGGTCTACTTTTATCATTTCTGCTAGCCGTTCTTGAATGATTCCTGGATTCTCGCATATGCGCACAAGGTACAAATACTGCCCTTTTGTAAGGTCATATTCTTTAAACTCTATATTGCTAATAGAATCCAAGGCCCTTGCTACCATTCCAATCTCCCGAAGAACTTCCTTCATATGTTCAACACCCCAATAACTCGTAATTACTTATACAAATATTAATGGATTTTTGTTGCATTTGCAACAAAAAATATTGTACGATATAACTTGAAACAGTTGAGAAAGGGACGAAGAAAAGTGAAAGTAAAAAAGATAATCGAAGAGAATGAGCTAAAACAGGCATTCCATATTAGAAGCAAGGTATTTGTTGAAGAACAGGGCGTTCCATTAGAAGATGAATTTGACGAATTTGATACACTTGATGTTCAATGTGAACACATTTTGGCTTATCACAACGAACAACCAGTTGGGACAGGAAGAATAAGAACGGTTGGTGTATTTGGTAAGCTAGAAAGAATTTGCATCCTAAAACCTTACCGTAAATTGGGTTATGGAAAACTAATCATTAAAGCACTCGAAGAAATAGCAGAAAAAAATGAAGTGTCCAAAGTGAAATTACATGGACAAAAACAGGCAGAAGGCTTTTATGAGAACCTCGGATATCGGACTTCATCCGATCTATTTATGGAAGACGGAATCCCACATATTTTAATGATGAAGGAATTATCCAGTAAATAGAGACGACCAATGCACTAAAGAAAACCTGACAAGAAAAAGACTGGTCAGGTTGATAGATGTCATATAAGTTACACTTTTATTAAGGTAATTATTGTTCACTTTCACAAGAAAAAGAATAATTAAGAGTAAGGGCAGTCATACTAACATTCGGTTGCCCCCCTTTTTCATAACACTGATCACTCGCTTCATTTATTTCTTGATTATTAAAATAAGACTTAGTGGCAACTAAAAAGATACTCATCAAAACAACTAAAGCTGCTGCACTTAGATATAACTTTGTTTTAAGTTTCAATTCTATCTACTCCTCTCATTTATTAACATGCTACATGAATGTCTCCCCTTAATTATTTCTTCTTTCTCTTGCCTTTCACAATCAAGATGACGGCCCCGATAATGAAGACAACCACAATTCCCGCCGTAGTGGCGATCGTTTTAACCTTTGGAACAATCACTTCAAACTCGACAGGCGTTTCGGTAGCTGTCGAGATATTCCAGGACAGGGTTTTACCCTTCTCCTCATCGGCATTATTTGAACCAAAGAGCTTATACGGAAGCGCTACTTCCAGTTTAAGATCCGATTGGTCCAGCTTTTGAAGAATGATGGACTGTATGAAGGTGTTGCTGGTTACATCCCCTATGTACCGACTGAGCTGGCTTTGTAAGTCAACGGATGCCTTCACATCATAAGCTGTATAAAAGAAAGAGTCCTTCTCATCCACGGAAATCTTACTCTCACCTGATCCGTCCTGGATGGAGTTCAGCGCTTCAAGAGAAGGGTAATGTTTATACACCTTGATGGCATTTTCGCCTTGTTCCAGCTTGTAATCCGTCCCCTTCAGTGCCTTTTCAATATAGGGACCGGCCAGCGCATACATATCACCGTCCATGGCTGCTTCAAGCGAGAGATCCGCACTTTTATCTTTATTTATTTCAACCCGCGCTGTGGAATCCACACATCCTGCAAGGATCAATGCCATTAAAGGAATCGCGAGCCATTTCATTCGCTTCATTCTTTTCCCCCCTGAATTCAATAAAAAGAGATCCATTCCTATTCTCTTCCTCATCTTTCCTGTTTTAATCTAACCTTATAAAATCTCATACCTTCAAGATGACCTTCCGTTTCAAATACCCCTTGTTCAATCAGCTTTTTCAGTCGACATTCAAGAAACGCATCCCCTACATACTGATCTAAATGCCCCATCACCTCACCAATGAGCCTTGCGGATAGCATAAAATCCTTAGTCTTTTGTTGTCCATGTAGCTTTGAAGCTTTCTTCATAATGAATGCCTCATAATAATCTTCAGGAACGCTCTGAATCCTTCCATTTCTCCATATTCGTAACGTTTCTTGGTTATCTGAAAGGGATTTCCACTCTTTTTCTAAATCTTCTCGATCATGGTCAGTACATAACGTTCTTTTACCCTGTTCATATATGGATTGAAGCTTTTCAGAGGGAATTTCACCTGTATGAAGTGGTGTATATTTCACTTTTTTTACTTGAAACAGTTCTTCATACTCTTCTGTCGTGTTAATAAGGCTAATATCCAGATTTTTTTCTTTTAAAAGATAAACAATCAACCTCAATCCTGTCTGTTCATGTGCATTAGAAGAAGTCCAAATGGTTAGATGACTTCCTTCAGGAATAGACTGTATTTGTTTGACCGTCTTTTCAAACTTCTGTTCATAATCGGGACATTCACCAAAATCGTCATGTATGTACGTCTTCACCCAATTAAATCTAGCTTGGATCCCCTTTTCCTCATGCAGCTGCCACACGGGCCCGATTGAAAATATGTCCCAAAAAGAGATAACCTTCTCCACTTTTTCAAGACCCATTTCCCTTAAAAAGAACCCTACACTCCCTGAAGCCGATGCACCGAAAACAATATGTATCATTTGAAAGCTCCCATCTGTTTCTTATAAAAGCCGTCTAAAACATTTAGTTTACTGAAAATAGACTATGGATTACGCTCATTCTATCATAATAATTCGCTCCTTATACAAGGCTAGACTGAAGAAAACACTATAGCTAATCGAAGATAGGGGTCTTGATACTGTATGTGAAAAAGTATAAAAAACAGGAAAAATACCTCAGAAGATTTACCTAACCTATTTGGTGGAAATAGCACAAAGCAGCGATTCTTATCGGATCGCTGCTTTGTTTATCTATCTAATTTGCATGTCTCAGCTAGTATAATCTTCTCTGAAATTCTTCAAAAAAGTTTATGCTACTTCGAATAGGAAAGTTCCTACTGTTCCTCCACCACTTCCGGATGTTCAAAGGTATCAAGCAATGCGCGCACTTCATCCGTTGATTTTGTGTTCATCAATTGATTTCTCAGTTCACTTGCCCCTCTGAATCCACGGACATAGATCTTGAAAAAGCGAGGTAGGGGCTTGAACGAACGTGGTACGATTTCTGAATATTTATCATGAAGGTCCATATGCAATCTTAAGAGACCAAGCAATTCCCTACTATTATGCTCTTTCGGCTCTTTTTCAAAGGCAAATGGATTATGGAAAATGCCGCGTCCGATCATGATTCCATCCACTCCATACTTACGAGCAAGTTCCAAGCCAGTTTCGCGATCAGGGATATCTCCATTGATCGTCAAAAGTGTATTGGGTGCCACTTCATCACGAAGTTTCTTGATCTCCGGGATTAGTTCCCAATGAGCGTCCACTTTGCTCATTTCTTTTCTTGTACGCAGATGGATGGAAAGGTTCGCAATGTCTTGTTTCAAGATATGTGTTAGCCAGTCGCGCCATTCGTCGACTTCCGTGTAGCCAAGCCTAGTCTTCACGCTTACGGGCAAGCCGCCTGCTTTTGCTGCTTGAATTAATTCTGCTGCGACTTCGGGACGACAGATCAGGCCACTCCCTTTCCCATTTCCTGCTACATTAGGTACAGGACAGCCCATATTGATATCGATCCCCTTAAACCCTTGCTCTGCCAGACCAATGCTCATTTCCCTGAAGTTTTCAGGTCTATCTCCCCATATATGGGCAACCATTGGTTGTTCATCTTCCGTAAAGGTCAATCGCCCACGCACACTTTGTCTCCCCTCAGGATGACAATAACTTTCCGAATTTGTAAACTCTGTAAAAAATACATCGGGTCTGCCTGCTTCAGCCACTACATGGCGAAACACAACATCCGTCACTTCTTCCATTGGTGCCAGTACAAAAAATGGTCGTGGTAAATCACGCCAAAAATTATCTTTCATCTTTAGATCCAAGTCCTCTCATTAAGGGTTACCAGGCTATGTGAACCAGTTTCCCACTATTTTAAAATCTTCTTTGCCTTCTAAAAGTCCAGCCATGGGCCGCCATGAAAAAGGCCCGGAATTCGGTCATGTTAGTGAACCGAAAACCGAGACTGAATGGGACATCTTTATTTATCTGGATTACTTTTTCAACGTCAATTTCGTGACCACTTCAACATGACTTGTCTGCGGGAACATATCCACAGGTTGCATGGTTTCTACGTTATATAGAGCACTCAATTCATGCAGGTCTTTTGCCAATGTGGATGGGTTACATGATACATACACAATGGTTTTTGGTTTGACCTTCAGGATTGTTTGCAATAAGGATTGGTCCAGGCCGGTTCTTGGTGGATCGACGACGAGTACGTCTGGTTTCCAGCCTTCTCTGATCCAGCGTGGCAGGATGTTTTCGGCTTTTCCTGTTTCATAGTGCATGTTGGTGCGTTTATGTTTGATGGCATTTTTCTTGGCGTCTTCGATCGATTCCTTGATGACGTCCATGCCGCGTACTTCTTTTGCATCTTCCGATAACCAAAGTCCGATTGTCCCTACGCCGCAATAAGCATCGACGACTTTTTCTGTACCTGATAGGGCTGCCGCTTTTTTCACTTCTTCATACATGCGAACCGTTTGAACCGGGTTCAATTGGAAGAACGTGCGCGCCGATAGTTCATACGATAGGTCACCCAATGTTTCGTTGATGACCTTTTCGCCAGCAAGGTGGATCGTTTTTTCGCCGAAGATCAGCGATGTGTTTTGGTTATTGACGTTTTGAACGACCGATTTCACTTCTGGCAATTGGTCACGGATTTGTTTAAGCAATTGATCTTTTTGTGGAACCTCTTCCGCTCCCGTTACTAAGACCACTTGCACTTCGCCCGTTTCAAATCCAACGCGTGTGATGATCGTACGGATGACACCTTTTCTTTTTCTCTCATTATAGATCGAGATGTTCAGGTTCTTCAGGATCTTTTTCACCGTACGGGTGATTTTATTCGTTGCCTTATGCTGCACAAGGCAGTTCGGGATATCGATCAATGTATGGGAATTCAAGCCGTAAAGCCCGGCAATCAGCTTGCCATCTTTCTGGCCGACTTGATATTGGCTTTTGTTGCGGTAGTTCCAAGGATCTTCCATGCCGATCGTTTCTTGGATATCCAATGAATCAATTGGGAAATCCGTATGGCGTTCCATCGCTTGGATGACCATATCGCGTTTTTCGACCAATTGTTGGTCATAGCTTAAATGTTGCAGCTGGCAGCCACCACATTGTTCGTAGACTGGACATGGTGCGGCAATGCGGTGCGGTGATTCTTTCCGGATTGTTTTGATTTTTGCTTCGGAAAAATTCGGCTGAACTTTTGTGATCATCGCAACGATTTCTTCTCCAGGAAGGGCACCTGGGACGAAGACGACTTTCTTTTTAAAATAGCCGACTCCCTCTCCGTTGATGCCAAGGCGTTTAATCGTTAAGGGTAAGGTTTGGTTTACTTCTAGGGTTGTATCTTGAAAGTTTGTCATTTCTTTTCACTCCGTTTTTCGATGCTTCTCCACAAATAGAGGGAAGCGTAGCTTAGATATGGGGCCCACTTCAAACTGTAGGTCTCCATTTCTTCTTGGGTCGGCTTTTGCGGTAAGCCATATAATTGTTTCAGGGCATTTTGGATGCCAATATCGGCTTTTGGGAAAAGGTTCGGTCGCCCTAAGCCAAATAGCAGGAAGTTTTCCGCCGTCCATCTGCCGATTCCGCGTATTTTTATAAGTGTATCCATAATCTCTTGATCGGATAGCTTGTCCAGCTCATCCACACCAAGGTGGCCATGGACGATTTGCTGCGATAAACCGATGACGTATTCCGCTTTTCGGCCGCTGAATTGAATCGCCCTGAGCTGTTCGACCTGAAGCTGCGCAGTCGTTTCCGGTGTCGGGTAAAACCAGGCTCCATCGATCTGGTAGCCGAATGTTTTAACGAATCGTTCCGTTAATGTATGAGCAAAAGCCAGGTTCAATTGCTGGTGAATGATGCATTTGACGATGCAACTATAATAATCGAAGTCAAGGACAATGGCCGTGCCACGGTGCTCTTCAAAAATGTCCCGTAAATCTGACTCCTGGAAGTGCTGGGAAACGGCAGCCAATGGCTCATGCCAGTGAAAAACTTTTTTTAAGCGTTGCAGCGCCTTTGGTTTGTTTTCCTCTGATTGGCCTTTGATGACGAAGACCGGGTCTTCGGTGTCACCGATTGCCTGTACGTGTATAACGGTTGGTACTTTTTCTATATATAATGGAACTTTTACCGTCCTGTTCATAAAATCAACTACTTGAAGTGGGTCTAACGATAATCGTTCGAGTACAAGATCAAAATTATAGGGTCCTTGGACCTCTACTTTTTCCGTCCACACAAGCGATCCATCCTTTTAGCAGTTTTCCAGGTATTATAGCATGTTTTCGAAAATATTACTTGTTATTGAGGATAATGGCAAAAAGCGGAACCTGATTTTCCTAGTCAGGTTCCGCCTTTCATGTTAATACAACATCCTGTTCTGCAGTTGTTTTTCTATCATTAAATCATCCAGGCTTTTGAATGTGTACCCTTTTTTCTCAAGATCCGTCAGAATCGAATCGAGTGCTTCAGCATTATCTTTTGAAACCGTATGCAACAGTAAAATCGCTCCCGGATGGATCTGTTTCATGACTTCATCATGGGCGAAAGCTGCTCCACGCTGTTCATCGACGACCCAGTCCTTGTAAGCAAGCGACCAAAAAATATGGTAGTAGCCTTCTTGTTGGGCAATTTTCATCGTCCGTTCGTTAAAAACCCCACGCGGTGGCCGCAAATAATTCATCCCTTTTTGCCCCGTCAATTTTTCCGTCGCATCCTTGACCCGAAGTAATTCGGTGCGGATGACCCCGTCTGTCACGCTCGTCATGTCTGGGTGGTTCCATGAATGGTTTCCGACAATATGGCCTTCATTCGCCATCCGGACGACAAGTTCAGGCGCCGTCTTTAAATAATGGCCGGTGACGAAAAAGGCCCCCGGTGCCTTATGTTTCTTGAGTACATCTAAGATTTGCGCCGTATAGCCATTTTCATAGCCATTATCGAATGTTAAGTAAATATCCTTTTTCGAGGTATCCCCTTTATAAATCGCTTCATATTTAGGCAGCATCTCATTGAAATTTTTACCCGCATCCGCCGGAGTTCCGTTTTTCCCTTTATTGAAGCCCCAATTATAGGACTCTGCAAAAGCCGGGCCCGCCAAAGACCAGAGTAAACAGAGAATAGCCGACATCATCGCCATCTTCTTCATTGAATCGTCCCCCAATTTCCTTTTTCTTAGTGTTTGAAACGGAAGGATTTATATGCACGATTTTGTGTGTGGCTGAATTATTCTCGTTTCTGGTTGAATAATTCTTGCTCGTGGTCGAATTATGGCTCGCCGTGGTTGAATTACCTACCCGCGTGGTCGAATTCCCGCGCCGGTGGACAGCTTCAAATGAGGTAAACGTCGATTTATCTCGGTTGACGGTCGAATTATTTCCCTGAAAGTCGAATTCCGCTTGCCCACCGTCGAATTAATCGTCTAACAGTCGAATTCCCGCTCCGTATGTATAAAATCCTCACAAAAAAAGGGCCTGTCCCAAATTGGGATAGGCCCCCGAAGTCTGTTTATCCTTTAAATAATGCCTGTGCTGCCTGCCAAATGATGGCGATGGCAAAAACAAGGACGATAACGATTCCGATAACGACTAGAAATGTTCCTAGACCGGAGAAAATCGTGCCTGCCACAGGAAGAAGAATGAACGCAAAACCTGTCAACAAGGCGATGAAGTATAGGAAGTAATTGTTCTGCATAAAATCCCCTCCTTTCCCTTCTAATATATGTTCCGTAAATTCCGTTAGTTTGTACTCCTTTCAGGTAATAATCGCCCTTTTTTTCATATACATAAGAAAAGGGGGGCGTATGTCATGCTGGAATGGTTGATTACGATGGGGTTTATCGGTTGTCTCGCGCTTGGTGCAGGAGTGTTTGTCTATTTTGTGAGAAGTGGGTTTGATTCGAGTGACATTTCACGAATCGATCCCTTTCTTGAACCTGAAGCGGAATCTGAGTCTTTTCAAGAATCTGCTTCTATAACGGAACCGGAGCTGGAATCTCCAACTGAAATAGAACCAGAGTTCAAGTCCGATGCCATTCCCAGAAAGGAAGAGTAATGAAAAAGACGCTCAGCCAAATCGGCGAGCGTCTTTTTTCTATTACTTGAATACGGGTTCTTTGAATTGAGACAGTTTGTCCAATGATGATTGTTGAACATCTTTGTGTAGGCTGTTTCCGTGTGAATCCATCGTCACGACGGCAGTGAAGCCTTCGACGTTAAGATGCCACATGGCTTCAGGAATGCCGAATTCAGTGAAGTTCACGCCTTCGACCGATTTAATGCAGTCTGCGTAGTATTGAGCCGCTCCGCCGATTGCGTTAAGGTAAACGCCGCCATGTTCACTCAGGGCTTCCAACGTTTTTGGTCCCATGCCGCCTTTCCCGATGACCGCGCGGATACCGAAACGTTTCATGATATCGCCTTGGTACGGTTCTTCACGGATACTTGTTGTCGGTCCGGCTGCTTTCACATGCCATTTGCCTTCTTCATCCTTCAGCATAACCGGTCCACAATGGTAGATGATCTGTCCATCAAGGTCGATTGGTGAAGGGTTTTCAGACAAGTGCTTATGGATGGCGTCACGGCCTGTGTACATTCTGCCGTTAATGTGGACGACGTCCCCGACTTGAAGCGCACGGATCTGCTCTTCCGTGATTGGTGCTTGAAGCGTGATTTCACGTGGTGCTTCCACGTCTGTTTCGATGGAGACGGCCACTTCTTCACGTGCTGCTTTTTCAGCTTCACGAGCAAAGTCGATTTTCTCGCCTTCTTGATACAACCATTCGTTGATTGCACCTGTTTCCGGGTTTACTTTCACACCTAAGCGGCGGAAAGCCCAACAGTTGTATGCAACAGATACGAAGAAGCTTGCAGGAATGCGATGCATGACGCCGATTTTACAGCCAAGCAATGTCGTTTCGCCGCCGAAGCCCATTGTTCCGATTCCAAGTTCATTCGCTTTTTCCATAATATACTCTTCTAGCTTGCGAAGATCTTCATTCGGGTTCACATCTTCATTGCTACGGAAAAGTTGCGCTTTAGCCAAGTCATATCCGGATGAACGGTCTCCCCCGATACCGACACCGATGAACCCGGCACTGCAGCCTTGACCTTGTGCTTGATAGACAGAATGAAGGATGCATTTACGGATCCCGTCCAAATCACGGCCCGCTTTCCCTAATCCTTCAAGCTCCATTGGTAGGCTATATTGGATATTTTTATTTTCGCAGCCGCCACCTTTCAAGATCAGGCGCACATCAATATAATCTTCTTCCCATTGATCGAATTTCATGACAGGTAGACCTTCCCCAAGGTTGTCCCCGCTGTTTTTTCCTGTCAAAGAGTCGACAGCATTTGGACGAAGCTTGCCGGCCTTTGTCGCTAAAATAAGGGCATTGCGGATTGCTTCTTTTATTTCAAGTTGGTTCACACCAACAGGAGTTTTTATTTTAAAAGTCGGTAGACCTGTATCCTGGCAAATCGGAGATACATTGTCGTCAGCCATTGTAATATTGTTCGTGATGGTCGCTAGGCTCAATGCTGAACGCGTACCTGCATTTTCACGTTGTTTCGCGCTCTTGACCGCACGACGAACATCCTTTGGAAGATTCGTTGAAGTTTCAACGATAAGACTGTACATGCTTTCTTGGAATTTCTGAATATCCAAATTTCTCTTCCCCCTCTTAATCCCCTAGATATATCACGACAAAAGTAGTCATGACTTGACACCCGTTTTATTATACATCTTCCATAATCTTTCGAAAACAAGTAATTCATTTTCCTTCATAAAAATTGGCATATAAAAAGGGACGACGATTTATCCCGTCATCCCTTTTGAGCATATTCATATTTAAAAAATCATAGTATCCTACAGGTATTATTCTTCTGAACGAGTTTTGAATTGTTGCACTTTATCTTCAAGATCATCTAGCATGCCGATTAGACGGTCGATGTCTTCCAGGTCTGTACTCTCGGGTTCGATATGGTCCAGAACCTCCACGAACATCGTTAGGCGTTCCTTAAGATAGGATAATTGGTCGTTTTTATCTGTAATGGATTTTCCCATGAGGCACTCTCCTTCTGTTCTTCCTTCCATCGTAACGAAAAATGCTCCAAAGTGCAATGGTAAGCTATTGTCCGGGGTTCGCCATTTGACAATTTTTGTTCCCATTGTTCATAATGGGTTAGTGCATTATTACGTAAGGAGTTTTAAACATGTCTATACTGAAGCAAGATCTCTTAACACCAATTACACCCAAGTATGATCCTTGGGAAGCATATATGGACGTCGATCAATATGGAAAGCTCACTCTTACCAATGTGGAATTCACAACCACAACCCTTTGCAACATGCGTTGTGAACATTGCGCAGTCGGTTACACCCTGCAACCGAAAGATCCCGATGCTCTTCCTTTGGAATTATTGATTCAGCGCCTTGACGAAATCCCATCGCTCCGCTCGCTAAGCATAACAGGCGGCGAACCGATGCTTTCAAGAAAACAAGTGAAGAATTATGTCTTGCCTCTATTGAAATATGCGCGTAGCCGCGGCGTTCGCACCCAAATGAATTCCAACTTGACGCTTGACTTGGAAAGATATGAAGAAATCATCCCGTACCTCGATGTCCTTCACATTTCACATAACTGGGGAACGATTGATGAATTCATTGATGTCGGCTTTGCCATGATGGATCGTAAACCTACCCGTGAACAGCGGAAGAAATTATTCGATAAAATGATTGAAAATTCCCGTGCCCTTACAAAGGCCGGTGTGTTGGTTTCGGCTGAAACGATGCTGAATAAAAGCACACTGCCCCATCTTGCGCATATCCATAAACAGATTGTCGAGGAAATGGGCTGTCAGCGCCACGAAATCCATCCGATGTACCCTAGTGATTTTGCTTCGGCCCTTGAAACATTATCATTGGAAAAAATGCGCGAAGCCATTCATCATCTGCTTGATATCCGGGACGAAAATGTCTGGATGCTGTTCGGAACGCTACCATTCTATCCTTGTAATGCCCATCCAGAAGACCTTGAACTTTTAAAGCGCCTTTATAGCTCAAAAAAAGTGACAGTTCGCAATGACCCGGATGGACGATCCCGCCTGAACGTCAACATCTTCACCGGGGAGGTCATCGTGACCGACTTCGGCGATGCTCCAACATTGGGGAACATCCAAGATCAGCCACTGACTGAATCGTATGAAACATGGATGAATTCAAAACTGGCCAATGAATTGAATTGCCACTGCCCGGCGGTCAAATGCCTTGGACCTAACGTCCTTGTCAAAAATGCCTACTATCCAAAAGAGGACTTCAAAACGAGAAAATCCCTTATATAAAAAGAAACTCGCCAAACCGGCGAGTTTTAGTTTGTCGACAAAAGAGGTCCAGAATGGTTCATTACGGACCTCTTTTAAATTTGAACACTTTTCATGGTTTTTTGGCTTAAAAAGGCTGTCCATTGCCTCTTCCTTGGCCATTTCCGGTTGTCTCCAAATCCAGTTGGCCATCTTTTTCAGACGTTTAGAAAGAGAGTTGATTGGAGTGAAAGGCGTGAAGACTCCTGCGGGAATTGAGGGAAAGGTGAGACCCCGCAGGAGCGTATGCGACGAGGAGGCTCACCGCCCGCCCGCGGAAAGCGAAATGCCTGGAACGCAAATCAACACCCATTTTAGAAGATAAAAAAGAAACTCGCCAAACCGGCGAGTTTTTTTATCTTGGCTGTTGTGTAACCGTAAAGCTGAAGGATACGTGGTCCTGAACGGGTATCCATGCACCGATGCCTTGCGAGGTGATGTTTTTAATCACAATCGTGCGCTTATTCCCCCTCAAGTTCAGATACACTTCCCCATAGGTGACCTTCCCTTTTTCATTGACGGCAGATGCATAGCTGGATAAATAACCAATCCGGTTGGAAGCAATATTGTATACTTCATCCTTTTTTGTCCCGGCTCCGATGATGGTTTTAAAAGCGAGTGGCAAATTCGTCTTTTCCGTTGCTTTTAGCAGCATCATTTTCTGGACATCTTCAGCCTTTGGAATTTTCGCGGTCAAGCCCCCGGTCACTTCCTTTTGACTTTCTTGGACATAGCGGATCCGGTATGGAACCTCGCCGCCGCGATTATCATAGTAGTTCATGTTGATCTTTTGATACTCCCAATTAGGGGATGTCTCCAACGATTCATAATTCAATGCCCAATGGCCAAGGTAAATCGTCGCTCTATATCCAAAGGCAAGTGGCGCTTTCGCTATCGCTGATTCATTCAGCATATGAATGAGTTCTGGATTTTCAATTTTTATATCCGATGAATCAATCAATTGTTGGGCAAATTTGCTTGCCTGAAGCATTGGCAGATCTTGAGTCGGGTTCGGATACGTATTTTCCTTGGCGACATTTAAAACGGAAGGCGGGATATTCACCTTGTTCCGAGTTTGTTTGTCTTCCGCTCCTGCATTCGTCTGAATGAAAGCCACTACTGTAATCAATGTGATAAGAATAAGTCGTCTCATGCTGTCGTCTCCTTTAAAGGGTTCCATCTTTTGTTTATAGATTTTGTTTCTATTCAACATTCTATACATGGTGGGTGGAAGTCTATTTTGTAACATATTTGTAAAGTTCTGAATATTTACTTTTCTTTAAAGATGGAGTATACTTAACTTACCTTATAAAAAGGAGGCGAAAACGTTCATACCTAATACCATTCAGGAGGTATGCTTATCGATTCAATCTACGATGCCCTTTAAAAGGATGACAGAAAACGTATTCGCCACTACTTAAATTCACTATGCGAAAGGACGGTGTAACACTCTAGAATATTTCACAACTTTAACAGAAGTATCTTTTTACTTTAACAGAAGCATGATGAAAGATTTTGGATGAATCTATGGATTGTACTATACCTTTATAAAAATGACTCTGCTACGTCTCAATCACAGCAGAGTCATTTTTGTATGCCTTTTTATGAATAAAAGGCCTCCCGATACGGAAGACCTTCCACGTTTATAATAGATAAAACCCAATTCCCATTATGAAATAAGCGGCCAATAGGGTAAGCCCTTCAAACCAGTTCGTCTCTCCATCATTCGAAATCATGATCATCAAGAGAACAGCGGTCACCATTGAAATCAACTCTGGCAAGGTGAAGACAAGTGGCATATTCGTTGAGAACATTAACGAGATCAACACAAGAACCGGTGCGACGAACATCGCTACCTGCAAGGTCGAACCGACGGCGATCTCGACGGCAACATCCATTTTGTTTTTGTAGGCCATGATGACGGCGGATGCATGCTCAGCCGCATTTCCTACGATGGCCACGATAATGACCCCGATGAATAATTCAGTCCATCCGAAGGTTTCCCCGACTTCACTGAAGGTATGAACCAGTTTTTCCGATACGAAAGCAACTGCAACGGTGGCCAAGGCAAGAACCATGATTGCCTTTTTCTTGCTCCATTCCGGAACTTCTTCCTCATGGGGTTCTTCCCCTTCTCTTTTTTCCGCTGGTTGGTATACACCGCGGTGTGTCACCAATTTAAAGAATAGGGCAGCTAAGTATAATAAAATTAAAATAACGGAAATCCCGACACTTAACGACATCGTGCTTGTTTCGTTCATATTCTGAGAGAACACTTCAGGAATAACAAAAGCGACAACGACGGCAAAAATCAATAATCCTGCGTTATGCCTCGCATCAAATACATTGAATTTCTGACGCTTGTATTTCGTCCCACCGATAAAGAAAGATAGTCCAGCGACCAGCAATAAATTTCCTAAAACCGATCCTGTCAAAGATGCTAATACGACGCCAATCAACCCAGCCTTTAATGAGAAGATCGAAATGATCAACTCGACGGCGTTACCAAAGGTTGCGTTCAGTAAACCGCCAATCCTCGGTCCCATCACAATCGCCAGGCTTTCTGTCGCCCGGCCCATGAATCCTGCAAGCGCGATGATCGTTAAGCAATAGACGATGAACATCACGACGCTAGGCCAATGGAGAAAAGACCCAATGAACGATAGAGGCACCCCTAATACGACGAGCCCCAAAAATATTTTATCCAAGAAACTTCCCCTCACTTCTCATGTCCATTTTATTATGTAACAAAAGTAATCATACATTTCTTTATTTAAATGAAAAAGATAAATTTTTTCTAAATCCTCTTCATGTCCATATTTACCCGATTTTCTATTGCTTAATCCTCTTCTTTCCATGTAACATCAACTAGTATACATAAAATAGGAGACGAAAAATATGAATCAAAAACTGCTTATTCCTGTATTAATCTTCATGGTCGGCATATCCGGTTTCTCACAAGGTATGCTTCTTCCGATCATCGCCGTCATTTTCGAACATGATGGACTCAGCTCCTCTTTAAATGGACTGCATGCCGCTTCCCTGTATATTGGAATCCTTTTAATTTCACCTTTTATGGAAGCGCCTCTCCGTAGATTCGGTTATAAACCATTGATTTTGTTTGGTGGATTGACGGTCATTCTCTCGCTTGCCTTATTTCCGCTTTGGAAATCGTTCTGGTTTTGGTTTATATTGCGATTTTTCATTGGAATCGGCGATCATACGTTACACTTTGCGACCCAAACATGGATCACGGCCATTTCGCCCCTGGCGAAAAGGGGCAGGAATATCGCGATATACGGATTGTTTTTCAGCCTTGGCTTCATGATTGGACCGCTTATGACGAAGTTGCTTGATGTGAATCAAGCCTTGCCCTTCATCATCACTTCCATTCTTAGCCTGCTTACGTGGATGTCCGTTTTCCTGATTAAGAACGAAATTCCCGAACACGATGATACCGAAAGTACCTCTTTCCTCGATACGCTCAAGCGATTTTGGAAAGTGAGCCGGATCGCCTGGGTTGCCTTCTTACTGCCATTCACCTTTGGCGTGCTTGAAGCATCTCTTAATAGCAACTTTCCAGTCTTTGCATTGCGTTCCGGCATTAGTCTGACCGCCGTAGCGATTATCATTCCTGCTTTCTCGGCCGGTACATTGCTCACACAGATTCCCTTGGGTATGTTGAGTGATCGCTTCGGTCGGAGGAACATCTTGCTGGTCATTATTTTTTCCGGGTCCCTTATCTTTACTGCGGCTGGGCTTCTTACTCCTTTGGTCAGCGGCCTCTTCTTCTGTTTTTTGTTGGGAGGAATGATGGTAGGATCGACGTTCTCTCTTGGCATCAGCTATATGGCTGATATCCTGCCTCGCCATCTTATGCCGGCCGGAAATTTATTATGCAGCATTTTCTATAGCGTGGGCAGCATCGCCGGTCCCTACTTCGGTGGATTGGCCATCGAACACTTACCAGGCGGAAGCTTTTTCTATCTAATCAGCATCATGCTAGTGCTCATCTTCTTTGCGCTGATGTTTTTCAAAGAAAAACAGTCTGCCACCGGGATCTAATTGTTTTGTAGTATCTTGATTCCCTCTTATATTATTCAGGTTCATTCTCTTTACATATCCTAAAATTAGCTTTACTGTTTATTTATATTTTTTCCTAGATTAGAATCATTCTTCTTTATTTTTTCCTAATATATGTGTTAAGATAATACTACCATACGAAATAGATGATAAAAAACGCTTAAAAAACGTTGATTTCATCACCAATTCATTGATTGACCCTAAATATCGACCCGAAAGATGACGCTGATTATCTTTCTCAATTAGATATCCTATAAATGATAATTAATATCAGTTACGAACAATAGAGAGAAGATTACAGGAGGAACATAATGACAACAGACACTAAACAATTGACCCAGCCAACTGAATGCAACACCTCTTGGCTCGAGAAAACAAAGCCACATCTTGAACTGATTGCCGCCCTACTAAGCGGTGTATTGATCCTGGTAGGTTGGCTGTTATCTAAAAACGGAATGGAAACACCATCCATCATCATCTATTTGGCCTCCTTTGTGATCGGTGGATATGCAAAAGCAAAGGAAGGCATTGAAGATACCATCGCGGATAAAGAACTGAACGTGGAAATGTTGATGATCTTTGCAGCCATCGGATCCGCCATCATTGGCTACTGGACAGAAGGCGCGATTCTCATCTTCATCTTCGCCTTAAGCGGGGCGCTTGAAACCTACACCATGAATAAAAGCCATAAGGAAATCTCGGCCCTCATGGACCTGCAGCCGGAAGAAGCACTCCGCATCACGAATGGATATGAAGAAATCGTGGCCATTTCTGACTTGACGGTCGGCGATACCATTTTGGTTAAACCAGGTGAAAGAGTGCCATCAGACGGAAAAATCACGGATGGGCGTACGAATCTCGATGAAGCAGCCATCACAGGTGAATCCATCCCCGTCAGTAAATCCATCGACGATGAGGTATTCGCCGGAACCGTGAACCTGCGTGGAACGATCAATGTGGAGATTACGAAGCCAACAAGCGAAACGCTCTTTCAAAAAATCATTACGCTTGTTCAATCGGCCCAAAGTGAAAAGTCCCCTTCCCAACTATTCATCGAACAATTTGAAGGGAAATATGTAAAAATCGTCTTAACCATCGTAGCCTTGATGATGTTCGTTCCTCATTTCGCACTCGGTTGGAGCTGGACCGAAACCTTTTACCGGGCCATGATCTTACTTGTTGTCGCATCACCTTGTGCCCTGGTCGCCTCCATCATGCCGGCCACACTTTCCGCCATTTCGAATGGCGCACGTCATGGCATCTTGTTTAAAGGTGGCGTTCACCTGGAGAACTTAGGTAACCTGAAGGCCATCGCCTTGGATAAAACGGGTACCTTGACGAAAGGAAAACCTGAAGTGACGGATGTCATCATCCGTGAAGATTTGAACGAAGAAGAATTCCTATTCCATATTGCATCGGTTGAAAATTATTCGAACCATCCATTGGCGACTTCCATTGTCCGCTATGCTAAAACGAAGATTGAAAGAGAAATCATCAAACCCGAGGACATGGAAGATATCTCTGGTAACGGCGTGCAAGCCTATTTCAACGGGGTCCTTTGGCAAGTCGGAAAAGCCGATTTCGTCGGCCGTAATGAAGCTGAACGATTCCAGAATGGTATTGCGCTGACACTGGCTGAACAAGGAAAGACCGTTGTGTATGCACGTGATGATAAAGGGATTGCCGGCATCCTTACATTGAAAGACGTGGTCCGTGAAGAAACGATTAAAGCAATCGAAGCCTTGAAAGAAGAAGGCCTCCATACCATCATGCTGACTGGCGATAGTCACAATACGGCAAAAGCGATTGCCTCCGAAAGCCATATCGATGATTATATTGCGGAATGCCTGCCTGAAACGAAAGTAAATGAAGTGAAAAAACTTAAAGAACAATACGGCACAGTTGCGATGGTCGGAGATGGAATCAATGATGCACCTGCACTAGCTACCGCTTCTGTCGGGATCGCCATGGGTGAAGGAACCGACGTTGCCTTGGAAACGGCAGATGTCGTACTAATGAAGAATGACCTTCCGCGTATTGCGGAAGCCGTTAAGTTATCGAAGAAAATGAATCGAATCATCAAACAGAACGTGATTTTCTCGATTTCGGTCATCATGATTCTGATTTTATCCAACTTCCTGCAATTCCTTGATCTACCATTTGGCGTCATCGGTCATGAAGGAAGTACGATTCTCGTCATCCTAAACAGCTTACGGTTACTAAGGAACTAAAGAAAAGGAAGCCCGACGAAGGCTTCCTTTTTTTGTTTTGTATCCTGTAACTAGTTAGTGATAGCCATTCTTTCCATTAGCGGAACCTGACGTTTTGTGGTTCCCTTTTTTGCCTTTATGCTTCCCTTTCTTACTCATGAATGAACCCTCCCCACTTACAAGATGTGTTCATCATTAGTGTGTGTCGAAGGTTCTTGAGCTAGTCCGGTAACTATTGCCGTATGTGGTTGAATGTCGGATTATTCTTCTGAATGTCGAATTATTCATGCTCACCGTCGGATTATCCCGTCCAAAGTCAAAATATCCAGATGAACGTCGGATTCGCCGCCTAAATGGTTCAAGGACGTTCAATCACAACCTGGATCCTTTTTACTGAGGAAAGCATTGATTTCTCCGCCGACGATGATGATGAGCCCGGATAAGTAAAACCAGATCATCAGGACGATGATGCCTCCAAGGCTGCCATATGTAGCTGTATAGTTGCCGAAGTTCTCTACATAGTAAGAAAACAGCAACGAAACGAGTGCCCAGCCAGCCGTGGTGAAAATGGAACCTGGAAGGACCGTCAAACATTTCAACCGCTTGTTTGGCGCCAGCCAATACAACATGGTGAACACAATGAATAATACGATCGTACTGATCACCCAACGGAGGCTATTCCAAATCGACAAAAATTCCTCGGAAAGGCCCATTCCATCGAATAAGAAGATTCCAATCTGTTTTCCGAACACAGGAAGCAATAATGCGACAATAAAAACGAAAATCATCGCAAACGTGAGAAGAATCGACATTCCCCGGGAAATATAAAAGGGGCGGTTTTCTTTTACCCTATAAGCATGGTTAAAGGCTTTAATAATGGCATTCATCCCGTTAGAAGCCGACCAAATCGTCCCGATGACACCAAACGACAATAACGTGCCATTTGTTTGCATCACATCGCCCAAAGTATCCTCGATGATCGTCATGGAATCGTCAGGCGTGTAAGAACGTACCAGATTCAGAATATCCTCCTGAGTAAACGGCAGGTAGGCCAATAAAGTAAAAAGGAAAATAAGTAAGGGAAACAGGGAAAGTAAAAAGTAGAAGGATAGCTGGGCAGCAAGCCCCGTTACCTCATCTATCTGAAGTTGCTTGATAAACTTTCTATAGAAAGACCATTTCAGCCATTCCTTTTTATTGGCCATCCCTTCACCTCAATTTCTAATTTAAAGGACTCCGTCTTTCTGAATCTTGTTTACCAGCCGTCGTGTGCATATCCTCCGAAGTAAAAGCTTCCTTCGTTTCCATGACGACATTGGCAACCTGTGAGGGAATATTCTTCATCTCCTCGACCCTTTTCGAAATGAAGGAGACGTCATTGGAAATCTTCTCGACAGTGGAACGGAATTCCGAAGATGTTTCCTGTACTTGCGTTAACAAGTTAGAAGGATTCTGAATCATTTCCTTCATGCATGTCAAACCATTTTTACTATTGGAGATCACCGTTTTTCTTGTATTTTTATCAAAAAGACTTACCGCGGCACCGGCCAAAGCCCCAATCAAAACAGCTTGCATAAACTTACTTTTCTTTTCGCTCCTATATTCTTCTCGAACAGAACTCATATATTCTCCTCCTTGGCATATTTTAATTAATGTATATTTCCATTATACTATTTTACTACCTAGTTTTTTTATCTTTTCCCAAACCAGAGCGCTTTAAAACGTTTCCAAGCAGGAAGTCACAAGATATATCTGCATGAATTCCCATTGACTTATAAGGGCAATCATGCAAAGATAAAAATAATTTAGAAATGTGTGGAAGGATGATAGAATTGGATTTATCACAGAATACGGCAGAGAGCGTCGAGTACATGGTTGAAGCAATAAAGGACAAATTAAGAGTAATGAACTTTGGTGCGATAAAATCCACCCATTTCGATATCGAAATGTATGAAGAACTTCATGATATTTATACTTTGGTCATGAAGAAAACGAATTTCAGTGTCCGTGAAATGGAAGCCATTGCAGAAGAACTTGGAAAATTACGCAATAAATAAATCTTTGAAATCCTCCCTTCCTTGTGAGGATTTTTTTATTTTTTTGCTATACTTGAATAACAATACATAGTTTAACGATTTCAGATAGGAGCGATAAGTATGGTAGAAAGAAGAACACCCATCAAGCTGAGTGAAGCGCTAGATAAGATCATGAAACATGCATTGGAAGGACAAATGGAGATGGTCCCTCTTGAGGAATGCCACTACCGCTATTTGGCGCAGGATATTGTCGCCACAAATGATGTTCCCCACTTCAACCGCTCACCTTATGATGGATTTGCACTACGATCCGCGGATACAGCCGAAGGATCCCTAGATAATCCGCTGGAGTTCGAGGTCATTGAAGAGTTGGCCGCCGGAATGGTCTCGACCATTCCTGTACAGAAAAACCAAGTGGCCCGCATCATGACCGGCGCCCAGATGCCTATGGAATGTGACGCCGTCATCATGCTCGAGCTAACGAAAGAATTTGAAAAAGACGGAAAGAAATATATTTCTTTCAAACGTTCTCTGAAGCATGGCGAAAACGTGTCCATTAAAGGGGAAGACGCGAAGAAAGGCGATATCCTAGTCAAAAAAGGCACAATGATCAATCCTGGCATCATCGGGTTGCTTGCTACTTTCGGGTATGCCGAAGTTCCTGTTGCGAAGAAGCCCGTCGTCGGCCTATTCGCGACTGGATCTGAACTGCTTGATGTCAATGAACCCTTGCAACCTGGAAAAATCCGGAATAGTAACTCTCATGCCATCTCCGCCCAAATCCAAAGAGCAGGTGGGGAAGTCCGTTTCTACGGGAAGCTCAAGGACGAGTTTGACATAAGCTACGAGGCCATTTCCACTGCCTTGGAAGAAGTCGACCTCCTCATCACAACAGGCGGCGTGTCTGTCGGAGATTTTGACCTTCTTCCTGACATCTATAAGAAGCTCGGCGCTGACGTTTTATTCAATAAAGTAGCCATGCGTCCTGGTAGCGTGACGACGGTAGCCGTTCACGAGAACAAGTTTTTATTCGGCTTATCAGGTAATCCATCTGCAAGCTATGTCGGTTTTGAATTGTTTGCCCGGCCAATCATCCGTACCATGCTGTTTTCCGGACAACCGCATTTACGGAAGGAACAAGCTGTGCTGGCTGAAGATTTCCTGAAGGCCAACCCATTCTCCCGCCTCCTTCGTACTCGCATGTATTATGAAAACGGACAGCTTCGTGTCGTCCCTAGCGGCGTCGATAAATCGAATATCACCACAAGCCTAGCTGGGGCGAATTCACTTACCGTACTCCCTGGCGGAACACGCGGTTTTAAAACGGGAGATAGCGTGGATGTCCTGCTTCTTGATGATCAAGAAGGATCAATCTGGCCTTGGTGAAACCGTTCCTATTTCAAATAGTCGGGTACCAAAACAGAGGGAAAACGACTTTCATTACCAAACTGATTCAAGAGCTTCGGATAGAAAATCTGGAGACGGCCGTCTTGAAGCATCATGGCCATGGTGGAAAGCCTGACAATACAGGTGAGAAAGATTCCACTAAGCACTTTCAGGCTGGAGCGGCTGCTTCACTCGTGGAAGGAGACGGTTCCATTGAGTTGCTGGGGAATTTCAAATCTGGGGCCACGCTCCCGGAATTGCTTCACTTATTGGAGATTTTCCACCCCGACGTGATTTTGATTGAGGGATATAAGCGGGAGGACTTTCCTAAGGTCATCCTCCTTAAGGAGGATGAGGACTTTTCATTACTGAAACAGCTCACCAATATTCAGGCCGTGGTGGCTTGGCCCGCCTGCCTTGAACAAGCAACAAGCTTGGCAGAGGTTCCCGTGTTCCCACTGGATTCCGAACATTTTGCTGAATGGTTCATCAAGCAGGTAAAAAAACACGAATAAAGGCAAGAGGCATCCTTTAATGAAGGGTGCCTCTTGTTTTTATTGCTTATTGTTCCGTCAGAATTAGCGGGCCATTCTTTGTGATGGCAATCGTGTGCTCGAATTGTGCCGAGTACTTCCCGTCGGCAGTCGAAGCCGTCCATCCATTCGGATCTCGAGTAGCCTTATATGTACCTACGTTCACCATCGGTTCAATCGTGAAGACCATGCCTTCCTTAAGGCGCGGACCTTTATGAGGCAACCCATAATGAGGGACTTGCGGTTCTTCGTGTATGACATTCCCAATTCCGTGGCCGATAAAGTCACGGACGACAGAGAAACCTTCCGCCTCCACATAAGATTGGATGGCATGCCCAATGTCCCCAATACGATTACCAGCGACAGACACTTCAATGGCCTTATATAGGGATTCCTTCGTTACCTCCACTAAATGTTCCGTTTCTTTGGAAACCTTGCCGACTGTATACGTCCAGGCTGAATCCGAAAGTGCCCCATTATAATTCACGACCATATCAATCGTGACGATATCCCCATTCTTCAATGGCTTTTTGCGGGGAAAACCATGACAGATTTCTTCGTTGATGCTTGCACATGTCGCGTATTCATATCCCTTGTAGCCCTTTTGTTCAGGTTTGGCGCCATGTTTCTTCAAGAATCCTTCCACGAATTCTTCGATTTCCCATGTTGTCACACCTGGTGCGATTAGTTTTGCAATTTCCCTATGACAAGCAGCTAAAATCTTCCCTGATTCATGCATCGCTTGAATTTCACGTTCAGACTTTATTACGATCAATCGTTACACTTCCTTTTTTCATTCTTCTTTTATTTTACTGCAAAGATAGAAGTATATGAATCCAAAAACCTTATAAATAAAAAAATCCTGACGGCTGCCAGGATTTTTTTATTATTTTAATAACTTGAGTGATTCCCGATTGAATGCCGGAAGATCATCAGGCGTCCTGCTTGTAACAAGTTGATCGCCGCATACGACGACTTCTTCGTCCAAGTATGTTGCACCTGCATATTCCATATCAACCTTGATGGATGTATACCCTGTTGCATGGCGTCCTTCAAGGGCTTTAGCCGTAATTAACAGCTGTGGTCCATGACAGATGGCAAACACGGGTTTCTTGGCATCCATGAATGCCTTGGTAAACGTTACAAAGCGTTCGTCCGCCCGTAGAATGTCCGGTGAAAAGCCACCTGGGATAAGCAACGCATCAAAGTCTTCCGCTTTCACAGAATCTATGCTCTCATCGATTGTAATTTCAACGTCACCTTGTTTCCCTTTAACCGTTTTGCCTTTTTCCATCTCAATCGTCGTTACCGTGTGACCCGCTTCTTTAAAAGCTTTGACCGGTTCACTATACTCTGAATCCTCAACCATATCAGTTACTACACATGCTATTTTCTTACTCATAAAAAAATTCATCTCCTCAATTTTGATCGAATGAACTTACTTTATTTATATTCCCTGATTAGACAGGATTAAACACATAAATTGCCCTCTTCATAGAAGTCTCCCATGGTAGTCCCTATCGAATGCTTGCTTCTTAAAACTTGTTTTTACAAAAGCACCCCTTCAGTAGCATGTACTACTATAATCCTTTTAAATAAAGGCTGTTTTCGTAAACTTTATTGTTTTGGGTAAAGAATGGTATTCAACAATCGGGCCAGATTGTGGAGCAACAACTTTAAATAAAACTGAATATAAATGACATTCTAAAAAAATACTCAAACTACCTTATAGAATAATTGAAGAATAGGATTATACAATAAGGCAGTGGAGAAATTTATGAGGTGCTTTGGTTATAATCTTATTTTTGGCATGGGCCAAAACGAATAAAGATAAGCAATAATAGTGATTAATTTGCTCATGATGTAGAAGATAATGCTACTAATGTACCCTGAAAATTAGATTTTCACTCTAACTTTTGGGGTACATTAATAGTTAGGACATGCGTTAGGACATGTATTTGCTTTTGGTTTTCGATAAGTTTATTGTATTATTTTTTATTAAATGAACTAATAAGGCGAATAAAGGCAAGGCTGTTCCAATGAGTAAAGCTACTTCACTATTAAATTTATAGTAAGTATAACTTCCAATCCATGAACCAAAGGCTCCTCCCAAAAAGAAAATAGTCATATATAATCCATTAAGTCTGTTTCTTATTTCGGGATTCAAACCAAAGATAACTTTTTGACCTAATAATAAATTTCCTGATACCCCAATATCGATGCTAATTCCGGAGATAAGAATTAAAATTATACTCAATAGTGAATGATCTTGAACAAAAAATAATAGTAAGATAGATAATAGTACGAGCGCCATTGATACATTCGTCATTGTAAAAATATAACCTTTATCTGCTATTTTACCAATAGTAGGAGCTAACAAAGCTCCAGCTATTGCAACAAAGCCAATTAATGCAATTTCATTATTCGAAAAATTTAGTGGCTCAGACCTTAATAATATTGGCATTATCGTCCAATAGAGACTAAATGTTGCAAATAAACATGCGTGATAAAAAGCTCTTTGTTGTAAAGGAGATGTATTTATTAATAACTTCACCATAGAAGCGATTAAATATGGATATGACATGTTACTAGACGTTACTACCTCATAGTTGGGCAAAAATTTTATAATTAACAGTAATACGGCAACTAGCGTGATTAATGAAAAAAGAAATACCATTCTCCATCCGAACCAGTCAGCTATTCCGATAGATAAAGGGCGAGCAATCATAATCCCAATCAATAAACCACTCATCACTTTACCCACATATTTACCTGTCTCTTCAATGGGTACAATCCTCATTGTTAGTGGAACTAACATTTGAGCCGCACATGCTCCAATGCCAATTATGGTTGTTAATATTGTGAAAATAATTCCATTTGTCGAAATTAGCATACCAATTAATGAAATAATAGTAAGCCCGATAAGAATTCCTATTATTTTCTTACTTTTAAATAAGTCAGCCATTGGTACGATGAAAAATAAGCCCAATCCATACCCAATTTGTGTAAAGGTAGTGAGCAATCCAGATAAATCAGAAGAGATGTTCAGATCTTTTGCAATGAATTGTACAATTGGTTGTGCATAATAAATATTAGCAGCAAGTGAACCACAACTAATTGCCAAAATAAATATTAGAAAATTTATCTTCTTAGTCAATTTCATCATTCCTTTTGTTTATTATTTTTTGGTACGTTCGTTCCAAAAAGCTTAAAAAAGAAAGACTATAGGTCTTCAATAGTCTTATCCACTAAATTATAGGCTAGATTTTTTTCTTTTTTATACTTGGACATTAAATTAATACTATGATTTAAACTTAATAAAGAATATGCCACTAATTCAGAGTTTGCTTCTTGTGAAATTTCTCCATTGTCTTTTCCTTTTTCAATAACTTGCTTAAATACTTTTTCAAGTTCATTAAAATCATATATAAGTATTTTTTCTATGGAAGGATCAATGTGTCCAATAAGCAATGAAGAATTAGTTATAATACAACTTTTAGGAATGTCATCTGAATAGCATTTTTCAATATGTTGATAAAAAAAAGATTTAAGTGATACTTTAGTGTTTATTCCATTAAAAAGTAAATCTCTCTTTCGAGAGCCAAAGTTTTTATAATGCTCTAAAACGAGTTTAAATAGTTCATCTTTATCACCAAAACTAGTATAGAGAGTAGACCGACTTATTCCCATTGTTTCAATAAGATCTGAGATATATGTAGCGTCATAACCTTTTTCCCAAAATAAATACATAGCTTTATCTAAGGCATGTTCTTTGTTAAAACTAATATTTCTACCCAATTTATAACACCTCCGTTCATGTAGTTTAGTATAAAGATTTCGGAATGATGAGTCCAGAGAAATTTATCTTGAAATCAAGTCTTCCGTTAAAGGGCGCAATTGTGGAAGAAGGCCCACTTTTCTCCATAGCAACAACCTTTGAGAAAACAGCCTAAATAAAAAAAAAGATAAGAGTCCTGATCTCTTATCACATGTTGTCGTCTATAGTTGGTGCTTCGGGTACTTGCCCACCACATGAATCGCACTGATAATTCTCTTGTTGATCCATTTCCGGTTTTCTTCCGTATTCAACCTCTCGAATACGATTCTCCGCCCTTCATCCGTCGTTACATAATAAGTGGGAAGGGCGTTCAACGAAATGGTGATGATATCATTCTTGCATTTATTACATGGACAAAATGTTTGATAATCCGTACCGGCCATTAGTATCTGGACCCAAGCGACTACGATTTCTTCCATCACATTAGTAAATTCTCTTTCCATAAAAACTCCTTCGTAAAGAAAAACCTGTCCATTCCAGACAGGTTCTCACTCATTTATCGGGGTACGTGGAACGATCAAAATCTCAACCCGTCGATTTTTAGCCCGGCCTTGTGCCGTCTTATTGGATGCGACCGGCTTAAATTCCCCGTAGCCTTTAGCACTGAACATTTCAGGATCCAAGTTCGTATTCTCAAGAAGCAGCTTCATGAAGTTCACTGCACGCATGACGCTTAAATCCCAATTCGAATCATAGCGATACGTCTTGATGGGAACATTGTCGGTGTGGCCGCTTATGACAATGCCCCGAGGCAAGTCCATAACAAGCAGACTCGAAATCTCCTTGGCAATCCTGCGATCTTCAATTCTCACTTCCGATACTCCCGATTCGAACAGCACATTATCCCTGATGGAAATCAACATGCCTTCATCCGTAAGGTTCGTATCAAGCTCGTCCACTAAATCATTTTCCTGAATATAGGCATTAACCCGTTTCTGTACTTCCATAAGTTGTTGTTCCTCGCTCTTACCCTGCCCCTTCGTCCCTTTAATCCCTGTCATTTGTTCAGGGGACGTGGGATTATTACTGGGGGAGTCACTCGGGTATTCCATGAATCCCGTTCCGCTCGTGAACACTTGGTTAAACACATTGGACAATTGTTGGAATTTGACTGCATCCACCGAACTTGATGCAAATAGAACGATGAAAAGAGCCAGAAGCAGCGTCAATATATCCGCATAGGGGACCAACCAAGATTCATCAATATGTTCGTCATGCTTTTGTTTCTTTTTCCGCCTAGCCATCTTCTCTCACATCGCCTTCTAACCACTTTTTACGATCTCCAGCAGGCAAATAAGATGTTAGTTTTTGTTCAATCGTCCTTGGCGCTTCTCCTTCGATGATCGACAAAATCCCTTCAATCATCATTTCCTTGATGCGGACTTCCTGTTGCGATTTCCGTTTCAGCTTATTCGCAAAGGGATGCCATAACACATATCCTGTGTAAATCCCCATAAGGGTCGCAACGAAAGCGGCAGATATCGCATGCCCCAATGCCTCGCTATCAGCCATGTTACCCAATGCCGCAATCAGCCCGATAACAGCACCCAACACGCCAAGCGTCGGGGCATAGGTGCCTGCCTGGCTAAAGATGGCCGCTCCACTGTGGTGACGTTCTTCCATTGCCTCTATTTCTTCAGCCAATATATCTCGAATATAATCAGCACTCTGACCTTCCACTGCAAGGTTCAACCCATTTTTCAAAAAGGTGTTATCCACCTGATCCGATATGGTTTCCAAGGCCAATAACCCTTCTTTCCTGGCGATGACCGCCCATTCGGAAAAGGTTTTAATCAATTCTTCAGGCTTTGTCAGCTTTTGTTCAAGGAAAAGGATCTTCAATATTTTTGGCAATCTTTTCAATTCAGATAAAGGAAAAGCCGTTACAACCGCAGCCACTGTTCCCACAATGATAATCATGATAGCTGCCGGGTTAATCAGCGCCGTTACGCTTACGCCTTTCAGAACCATTCCCACTAAAATAGCCACTATACCAAGAACTATACCTACAACCGATGTTATATCCATCATACTCACCCATTCATATAAAATCTCGTCTGCTCCTTATATCGGATAAAGTTCGGAAAAAGTGAGGATTATTTTACTATTCCGATAGATTGAATGTAAAAATTCTATCTTTTTTCACAAAGTCTCCCTATATTCATCCTTATACAGCAACCATTCTATCGCATATTTCGCAATATAGGGACAATTTATGACAAAAAGGGAAGAAACGGTTATTTTAAACAGTCGTGTTTATCCCTTCCCTTTGGATGAGTTCACTTGTTTCTCCAAAGTTTAGGTACCCATTTGATGCCCTCCGTTCCAATGACACTTCCTACCATCCCCATTATTACGCTGGCAGAAATAATTTTGACCGCGTAAAAAATCCCAGTACCCGTTATGAGATCGATGATTAAAAAGTTTTTGATGGATGATCCTTTGATGCTATAGAATACAATTTGATGTTGTTTTTTTGTAGTCAACCAATCACATACTTTCATCTTTTTTTCTATAGGTATGATGAATAAGGATTGTCATATGCCCTTTCTGGAGCCGTCACAACAGCAAAAAGGCCACCCGTTGAGATTGGCGGCCTTCTCCACTCTATTCGTTTTTCATTAGGACCCTAGGAAACTACACGACCTTTACCTTCCCCCTTTTTTTCACTAAGTAGTAAGCCGTTATCAATGCTGTAATAGGAATCACAAGGGCTACACCCGTTCCCGCACAAAATATCGTGATCATTTCAGCACTGAATATTTTCGAATTGACGATTTCTCCAACAGAATAAGCTAAGTCCTTAAACCAGATAAGCAATGCCAGATAGCCACCAAAGAAAGCAAAGAACAATGTATTCGTACTGGTTCCCAGGATGTCCCTCCCAATGCTCATTCCAAATTCAAATAAATCTTTCCTGGTGCTGGATGGATGGTGGAGAAACATTTCCCGCATGGGAGACGAAATGGCCATGGCTGTGTCGATAATGGCGCCAATCGTACTCATGATAATGACTGAAACGCCTACCTTCAAAAAGTCCACACCTATATAAAGGGAAAAGATGCTAAGCTCTTCAATTTCTTCTTCACCAAACCCCTGGATCATCGCACGTTCCGTCACCACGACGATAAAAAAGAGGACGATGACAATCGTGATGAGCGTAGAAACGAAGGCTGTCTTGGTCGTACTGTTTACTTCATTAATAAAGAACAACGTGATATAACTAATCACCGTACATGCAATCAATGTGACGATATACGGATCATTATGTGGATTTTTCATAAAGAAGATGGCAAAAAGCAACACACCAAAGTTAAAGAATAAAGCAAAAAATGAACGTGCTCCTTTTTTCCCACCGATCGAGATCATCAAGATAAATAATATGCCTGCTAGTAATACCAATACATTCATGTTCTTCCCTTCCTTCGATTAACGAAATAGATCGAAATATATAAACCTATCGGAATCGTTAGCACGATGCCAATCCCCCCGGCAAGGGCACGGGCCAATTCTAATGATAGGTTCATGGAAAGGGTGAATCCCAACGTGGAAGCATTCTTCAAATACAAAAGAATCACGGGGATGGAACCGCTTATGTAGGCAAAAAACAAAATATTCGTCATGGTTCCCATAATATCTTTCCCTATTTCCAATCCAGAGGCTTTCAGGGCTTTTACGGATATGTCATTATTCTTTTCATACAACCCAAAGATCGAAGAAGACATGGTAATCCCTATATCCATCACAGCTCCTAAAGATCCGATAAACAAGCCTGCATAAAACACCATTTTATAAGGCCTGGTGAGAAATTGCATTTCTTCATATCGGAGGCCATTTTCTCCCGTTAGCCACATAGCAAGATAGGTAATGAACAACGAGGAAAAAGTCCCTAGGAGCGTCGCAATGATGGCTGCGTATGTTTTTTCATTAAAACCGTTAACGAGTAAGAGGGAAAGGACCGTAAATAGAATGATCGCTATGCCGCATATCCAGACCAGGCTGATGCCTGATGTACTCATATAAAAGTCCAGGGCATAGGACAACAAAACGGCATTGACCACCAAACTTATAACGGAAAGCAGCCCCTGCTTTTGACCAACGATCAGGAGGGTAAAAATAAACACCCATGCCACAATCACCACATATTTATCACGTTTGACATCTTTAATCGTTCCGGCTAATTCCGGGCCCTCTCCATCTTTTGCATCGATCGAAACGAATAAATCATTTCCAACTTTGTATTCTTGATCATAGGCACCAGATGAGGAATATTCATTCTTTAACGTAATAAGCTGCCCTTTTTCTTCTCCATTTTGCAATTGGGCTACGATACTCTGTGTAAATAGCCGATCTTCATTGAGATACATATCATCCATTTCCGTTGTACTTTCCAGATTTGTCTTGATGACTTTGGCTATAGGGCCTTCATAGAATGAATAATTGTGAGTCACAAAGAAAACGGAAGCGACAAAACAAAGGGCAATGATGATGTACACCCAAACTTTCTTGTAACCGATTTTTTTAACTGTATTTGCGATAATGTTCAAAAAAAAACCTCCATATATCAGGTGGCCAAAAGGAAAGATGGCGGCAGGTTTGGCTGACTACATCCTACCTTACCAGTATGTAATTTTTTTATCTTATCATGAACACATGACGTTTATGAAATTAAAACCAATGGATGATAACTTTTTCATTGAGGCAGACGGAAAAGACGGGAGCCCTCACTCCCGCCTTTTCTGTCTTCCCTGTCTCCGATCCAGCACTTTGATGAGTGGCGACACTAAAAACAAGATGAATAAAATCCTGAATAAGTGAAAGCTTGTGACCACGGATACATCAACGGAAACGGACATGGCCGTGACCGCCATTTCTGCCACACCACCGGGGGCCATGCTTAAAAACAATTCATTGGCCGGCAAGGATAGGACTGGTGAAAAGTAAACCGCAAGATAGTAACAAAAACCGATTAGCAAAACATTACTCACGAAAACCACCGCGAACATCTTCCTGAAAAGCCGTGGATTATCGACTTTCAATGTGAATCCCAGATGGGCACCAATCAGAAGCTGGGACAAGTTCAACCAGAAGCCTGGAATATGTGGTGCTTCAGATCCTGTCAAATTGAACAGAGCCGCCGCAATGAGTGGTCCTAAAAGGAAAGGAAGTGGGAAATGAACCTTTATGGCAATGAAAATGAATAACGCCAGAGCTGCAATCAGTAGGAGAGCCAAGGTCCCGTCATAATCAAACATAAAGAACGGCCCTTTTGCCATCGTCGCCGTTGCTTCGGAATCCACAGACATGACATGGGTGACGAGCCAAGGTACGATCGATATGACGAGAATGACCCGAAGCGTCTGCATGAAGCCGACAACCGTTTCGTCACTGTCTTTCATTTCCTCGCTCAGGATCACCATTTGAGACAGGCCTCCCGGGAAGCTTCCAAGAAGCGAGGTGCTCATCGATAAGTTCATTCTTTTTCCTACGAACAAGCCTGTTACTACGGTGAACAAAATCAGCACCACCGTGGTAAAAAGCATGACGGGCAAATATTCGCTCATTTCATGTAACGATTGTTTCGTAAATGAACTGCCCAGTTGTAAGCCGAGGATGATCAGTCCGGTGCTTCTTAGCGTTCTCGACCACAACATCGAGTGTCCCCATTTGATTTTTGCGATCATCACCACAAATAACGGTCCGAGCATCCACGGTAAATAGATGCCAAGTTTGTCGAACAGGTACCCTCCTAGAAACGCCAGTAAAGCTGTGAAAGTCATTTTTAAACTCTTATGATCCGATATGAATGTCTTCAATTCCATAACCTTCTTATCTATAAAAATTCCACTTACATAGTACCATAACTTATTTGACGGAATTTATCCCTTGTCTTGTCTTCATTTCAAACTCAGAGTATGATGGGGAAAATAACAGAAAGTATGGGAATTCTACTATGCGTTTACGAGATTGGGATACGAACTTAAAGATTCGCCTTGCCGGGGAATCTGTCGTCAATATATCATTTTGGATGTTTTTTCCGTTCCTTGCGATTTACTTCTCCGAATCGTTCGGGAAAACAACCGCTGGATTACTGCTGATTTTCTCGCAGTTCTTTGCGGTTGTTGCCAATTTATTTGGGGGATATTGTGCTGATCGATTCGGAAGAAAGCGGATGATGGTCATTTCCACCTTCGGCCAAGGCATAGCCTACATATTCTTTGCATGGGCCAGCTCCCCTTGGCTGGATTCACCCAGCATCGGGTTTATCAGCTTCACCGCCGTCAGCATATTCAGCGCCTTTTATAATCCTGCCAGCCAGGCAATGGTCGCTGATGTGATTCCAGAAAAAGACCGCAGTGGCGTCTTCGCCGTATTTTATACGTCCATCAATATTGCCGTGGTCATAGGTCCGATTTTGGGAGGGATTTTTTATGCGACCCACCGTTTCGAACTGTTAGCCCTTGCTGCCATCATCAATATCCTGTTAGGTTTCATCCTGCAAACATGGGTCAAAGAAACGGCTCTCCTATCCATTCAGGAAAAGGGATCAGGAAAAAGGGTTAACGGATTCTCTTTTTTACTGAACCAACTACGAGACTATCAAGTCATTTTCCGTGATAAGGTGTTTCTACTTTTCATCATCGCAGGCGTCTTGGTCTATCAAACGTTCATGCAGCTCGACCTTTTGTTCCCTGTCTATATTAATGAAATGGTCGATCCGCAATCCATATTTTCGATCACACTACAGGAAGAGCAGATTTTCGGATTCTTGCTTGCGGAAAATGGATTATTCGTGGCCCTCTTAACCATTACCGTCACGAAATGGGCATCCATGTATAAAGAAAGAAATGTATTCATCATCTCTTCTCTGATATACAGCTTTTCCATGATTTTATTTGGTGCGACCCAATGGGTTTGGGGATTATTCATCGCCATCGCCTTATTTTCCATTGCCGAGCTATTAACGGCCGGCATCCAGCAAGGATTTGTTTCGAAATTGGCCCCAGCACATATGCGTGGCCAGTATTTCGCTGCATCAAGCTTACGTTTCACCATTGGCAGGATGCTTGCCCCACTAGCCATACCGATGACAGGGTGGATTGGATATAATGGGACATTCCTCATGATCAGTATCCTTGCCGTCTTGAGTGCCGTTCTATATTTCATCATGTTTTCCCTGTATGAAAAGACTAAAGTCCAGATTCCATAATCTAACTCCATTTCCTACCCCCATAAACTTACCATTAGAGGTAGAATCATTATATAGGGGTCAAAACTCTTATGGAGGGGTGACTAGATGTTATCAAATACAGAAATTGGTATAGACTTAGGAACGGCAAATACACTCGTTTACAGTAAAAACAAAGGAATCATATTCAATGAGCCATCAGTAGTGGCCATAGATATAGTGACTAATAAAGTATTGGCAGTCGGCCTGGAAGCGAAGAATATGATTGGGAAGACACCTGGCCATATCGTCGCCATCCGCCCATTGAAAGACGGGGTCATTGCGGATTTCGATGTGACCGCACAAATGCTTAAGGAAATCATGAAAAAAGCTAGCAAGGCGATTGGCTTATCGATCCGTAAACCGAATGTGGTCGTATGTACGCCATCCGGTTCCACATCCGTTGAAAGAAGGGCCATTCAGGATGCGGTTAAAAATTGCGGAGCCAAACAGGTTCATCTGATCGAAGAGCCCGTTGCTGCTGCCATAGGAGCTGGACTTCCTGTAGAAGAACCGGTCGCGAATGTCATCGTCGACATTGGTGGAGGTACGACTGAGGTAGCGATCATCTCGTATGGTGGAGTCGTTTCATGTAATTCGGTCCGTATCGGTGGCGATCAACTGGATGAGGATATCTGTCAATATGTAAGAAAAAAACATAACATATTGATTGGGGAACGAACTGCCGAACAAATAAAAATGGAAATCGGCTACGCGCTCATCGACCATTCTCCATTGACCATGGAAGTCAGGGGGCGTGACCTCGTGACGGGTCTTCCGAAGCCCATTACGATTACGTCCTTGGAAGTTCAGGAAGCCATTCAAGAATCCTTGCTTCATATTTTAGAAGCCATCCGTTCCACGTTGGAAGAATGCCCTCCTGAATTAAGTGGGGACATCGTCGACCAAGGCGTGGTCCTTTCCGGGGGCGGAGCCTTGCTTAGCGGGATGCAGGATTGGTTGATGAAAGAACTCATCGTGCCCGTCGAGCTTGCCGATAGTCCGCTTGAATCTGTTGCCATTGGGACAGGCCGTTCACTCGAGATCATTACCAAATTACAAAAAGCCGTTTATTGATAGTATGCGAGAGGGAATCCTTATTAGGGGGTTCCCTCTTTTTCATGCCTAAAAAGCTATTTAGCCCTGCCAGATATATTTCTTTTCCATTCAGTAAAGAATACATAAAAAAAGGAGGACAGAATTTGGATACTTTTCTTTACTTCTTCTATCTTGCCGGATATGTGGCCCTTTTCATTTGGGGAATCACCCTCGCTAATAAATACGGATGGCTCTCTGCTTCCAACGTTCTCTTACTCGTGATTTTCGGGCTAATCGTGGATAACACCCTGCTCGCACTCGGACGGTATATCGGAACGGGGCACTTTCTGGAATCAATCAGCTATGCCCGCTTTTGGGGACATGCCCTCTTCACGCCCACATTAGTTCTCTTTGCTTGGGATTCCCTGAAAAAGGCCGACATCGCGTGGGCCCAAAGAAAACTTGCCAAGTATATCAGTTGCGTATTGGTGATCGCCCTAATATGCTTTGAATTATTCACTGAAACGCTTGGGCTTAAACTGGAGGCCGATTGGAAGTATGGGGTTTTAAGTTATACCAGTTCAGAGCCGACGAGCGGACCGCCCATCATGGTATTGATCATCTCCCTCGTACTGATTATTTCGGGGTTCTTGATCTGGCGAAAACAAAAATGGATATGGTATTTGCTAGGTACGGTCATCATGACCATCGGTAGCGCCGTTCCTCTCCCCATCAAAAGCGATGCGTACATGAACGGATTTGAACTCATCCTCCTGATTTCACTACTTGCCACGAAGCATTTTCAAGACCATGAAGGGCAACGCCAAAAAACAGAGTTTTAGTAACAAGCATCATCGGATGCAATGTAACATAACTTGTGTTATAATATAATTAAGTTACATTGGTAAGAGGAGAAGAATTATGGAATATGTAGAAGCCTTTAAGGATGTCAATGAAATCAGCAAGATCAAAAGTTACTTGCGATCTCACTCCAGCCGCGATTATTTGTTATTTGTTTTAGGGATCAATACGGGAATGAAAATCAATGAGATGTTGGAAGTGACCGTGGCAAGCGTTCTCGATGAAACGGGAAAAGTTAAAGAGTTTTATGAGCAACGCTTGGAAAATGACGAGGTCACTCAAATCTATTTGAATCAGAAAGTCCGGACAGCTTTACAAGAATACATCAAAGACTCGAAAGTGATGGAAGGCCAATTTTTGTTTTTATCACCTAAGACAAAAAAACCGATCACACGCCAACAGGCACACCGGATCATCCATGATGCGGTGGAAGGTGCCGGATTGATTGGTAAGTATGGGGCCAGTTCAATGCGTAAGACATTTGGATATCACGCCTATAAGCAAGGGGTCTCCCTCGCCTTGATCCAAAAGCATTACCATCATTCTAGTCCATCCGAGACACTGAAGTACATTGGCATCTCCAAGGAGAGTAAATTCAAGACGATCATCGACGTGAATTTATAGCATATTTCTATCTTTTGTAATCTCAAACCACCATTTTAAGGAGGAATTCAAGTGAAAATTAGAGAAAGCGAACTTCCTGGTATAGGCCAGAAATTCGAGATTATCACGAGAAATGATGAAAAATTAGTGATTGTCATTCACGATGATGGCCGTAGGGAGTTATACCACTTTGATACCGATCATGAGGATGTTATTTCAAGCATCACACTCAATGATCAGGAAGCGCGTCAAATGGCGTCCATCATCGGCGGTATGATTTATAAACCACAGGCACTCGAAACAATCGAAATGTCATTAGGTGACTTGGTCATCGAATGGTTCAAAGTGGAACCAGGTTCCAAAGCGATTAACCAAACGATTGGTGACATTGACATTCGTAACAATTACAACGTGACGGTTATCGCCCATTCGAAAAAAGGGAAAAAACAACTGAATAACCCAGGTCCTGATTCAATCATTGCTGCAGGCGACACGCTGGTCATCTCTGGTGAAAGAAAAGACATCAAAAATCTGATTAGAGAATTACTGACCGACGAAAGGAGTGACTAAGTACATATGGATCACTTAGTCTTCGAAGTAGGAACGGCCCTATTATTGGTTGCAGCCGCAGCTCTCATAGCAGGGAAATTCAAAATATCGAATGTACCCATCTTAATTATCGTCGGCATGTTGGTAGGACCTCATGCCCCGCATTTTGGAATGATCGATTTACGCTTCATCGAAAGTGAAGAGATCATTGCCTTCCTCGGAAGAGTCGGTATTCTTTTCCTTCTATTCTATTTAGGACTTGAATTTTCTGTAAAAAAATTGATGAAATCCGGAAAAAACATCGTGACAGGCGGATCCATCTATATTGTCATAAACGTTGGTTTAGCGATGGCTTATGGTTTCCTCATGGGTCTTCCACTGAAAGAAGTCCTCATTTTAACCGGGATCATCAGCTTTTCATCAAGTGCCATAGTAGCCAAAGTACTTGTTGATTTAAGAAGGACCGGTAATAACGAAACGGAACTTATCCTGGGAATCATCATGTTTGAAGATATATTCCTTGCCGTTTATTTATCCGTCGTATCAGGATTGGTATTAAGCTCATCCGGTTCAGTCTGGGGAACATTATTATCTACGTTTATCGCAATCGGATATATGCTATTATTTTTCGTCATCGCTCGAAAAGCATCCGGTTTCCTCAACAAATTATTCAATATTACCTCTGATGAGATTTTCATCATTGTCGTATTCGCCTTACTGTTCTTTATCGCAGGTTTCTCTGAAACGATTCATGTTGCAGAAGCAATCGGCGCATTACTGCTCGGACTCGTCTTTTCTGAAACGGAACATAGTGACCGCATCGAAAAACTTGTCATTCCTTTCAGGGACTTCTTTGGAGCCATATTCTTCTTCAGCTTTGGATTGAGTATCGATCCGACAACGCTAGGTGGAGCAGTCTGGATGGTACTTGGAGCCGTCATCATTACCATTATCGGTAACTTCGTTGCTGGTATGATTGCTGGACGTAAATCCGGTTTGTCCCATAAAGCCTCAGCCAATATCGGCTTGACGATCGTTTCACGCGGTGAATTCTCCATCATTCTCGCAAACCTAGGCATTGCTGGCGGTTTGATGCCTATCCTAACCCCGTTTGCGGCATTATATGTGCTGACATTAGCGATTCTTGGACCAGTCCTTACGAAAGAATCCAAGCATATATATAATATCCTCAATAAAATCTTCAAATGGACGCCGCCAAAAGTCCAAAAAGAACAACAAAAAGAAGGCTAATCAAAAAGGTCCAGACACCTACGTCTGGACCTTTTTCGATATTCTCTGAGTTTCTTAGATTACTAACTTGCAAGATGTGCCGACTCCCACCTAGTCATCCCTTCTTATTTTCCATCCCATAGACATGTTGGAAGAGATTTTCGAATAGTAAATGGGTAACTGCTTTACAATATTTACTCTCAGGAGGGTTAAGGTACCCGATCTGAGGGAAAAGAAGCAGATAAACGAAGAAACTTTTCAGGAGTGATGCCGATTGAATAAGTCGATTGATTTTAGCAAGAAACTCATCAAGGAAGTCAAGGAGGATCGTGTCACAGGATTGGCAGCTGAACAGGCATACTATTACCTCCTCGCACTATTCCCTTTGCTCATTTTATTGCTGTCGATTTTGCCATACTTGAACATCGATACGCAAACAGCTTTGGATACGTTAAAGACATTCATGCCATCGGAAACGATGAAAACCATCGAAGAGAATATCATCAAGATATTGAATGAACGGAATGGCGGCTTGCTGACCTTTGGTATCCTTGGTACCATCTGGTCCGCTTCGAATGGAATGAATGCATTTATTCATTCGATGAACATTGCCTATGATGTGGAAGAAACGCGCAGCTTCATCAAGGCTCGCCTCATTTCCATCCTGTTAACATTAGGATTGGTCTTTGCATTTATCGTGATGCTGGTTCTTCCCGTCTTTGGGAAAGTACTCATCGATTTAATGGAACAAGTCGTGTCCCTTCCAGAAGAAACACAAAGTCTATTCAGTATATTGCGATGGGTGATCGCCGTTGCGGTTATCTCTTTCGTGCTAGCCATTCTATACCGTTACGCACCGAATAAGAACTTCCCGTTCAAACACGTCATTCCGGGTGCAATTACGGCCACAATACTCTGGTTTGTCATCTCCATCGGTTTTTCCTTTTATGTCAGCAATTTCGCTAATTATTCGTCCACGTACGGCAGTTTAGGGGGCGTCATCGTTTTAATGTTATGGCTGTACCTGACCGGTTTGATCTTAATGCTCGGCGGCGAAATCAATGCGATTCTACACCGTCAAAATACCACACCTCAAAAGAAGTCTCGAACACTCGTACATCCCGTACCTTTAAAACGATAAAGAAAAAACCAGGTTCCTATAATGGTAGAATGTACCCTATAGAGTAGACACTTAAAAAAAGTCTCTCTGTAGGGTACTTTTATGTATAAAGAAGATACATGGGATTGGAGATACATCAAAATGAGTAACAAGACTTTTACAGAATAAGAAATGAAGGCCTTATCAAAGAATCCTTATGTTAAGGGGATTAGCCGAAAGGGGATTAGATCCGAAGAATAATGAAGAAGTATGGGATTGTCTGCCCCATTAGAAAAGCAAATCCCTATCGGAGAATGATGAAAGCAACCCAAGAACATAGGGTCATGCCAAACCTATTAAAGCGACAATTTAAGCAAGATATCCCCGGAAAAGTACTCCTAACCGATATCACATATTTATTTTACGGAACGGGCCACAAAGCCTATTTGTCTACCATTAAAGATGGCTCGACCAATGAAACTTGGCCTACCACGTATCAGACCGAATCACCATGGATTTAGCTATAGACACCCTTCTGAAGCTAAAGAAGAATCGATGATATAAAAAAGCAGAAAGTGCCTTATTACACTCGGATCAAGGTACCCACTACACACACCCCGACTTTCAAAAGTTAGTGAAGAAATTAGGATTACATCAATCGAAGTCTAGACGAGGAAACGGTTGGGATAATGCCCCTCAGGAGGCCTTCTTTGGCCACTTTAAGGATGAAGCTTACATTACTATAGACACCAATGGAACCTAAAAAAGATGACCCCTGTTCGGTCCGAATATATTTGACTGTTCGGTCCGAAAAGTGATATAGTAGTCTTAGAAATTCCACCTTTTTCCATCCATCCATTCTCTCAAGAAAGCGAGGCAACTGAAATGAGTACCTTGTCTTATGATCAAGTTGAGCAGCTCATTCAACTTTTCTCAGACCGTTATATTCGTAAGGAGTATGCTACATTTCTAGATTTGTTTGCTGCCGATATCGTCTTCGAATTTCCTTATGCCCAGGAAACAAATCCAAAACGACTGGATGGGAAGGCGGTGCTGTAGCAATATCTGGAAGAATTAGGGGAGATGCTTGAAATCACTTCATTCACCACACCGGTCATTCATATAGCAGCCGATGCCCCCGTGTTCTTCGCTCAGTTCAAAGCAAGTGGAAAAATCCTAGTCACAGGCAGATCTTACGAACAAAGCTATATATCCGTAGTCGAAGTTCAAGATGGTAGGATTATCCGCTATCAGGACTACTGGAATCCATTAGCAGTCAACTTAAAACATGACATAAATAAGAACTAAAGGAGATAATCGTATGCAAAATCAATCCTTTACTCGTATTCTACTAACCGGAGGACAGGGAAAGACCTCCTCCCGCATTGCACAGTTGCTACAAGATCAGGGCTATCTGATTCGGAGAGCCGGACGCAGTTTTCCCAAGCCTGGGGATGAACAAGTCGGTGAACACATACCATTCGACTGGTTCGATGACTCTAACCATGATGACGTCCTGCAGGACGTCCATGCCGTATATTTGGTTGCACCTGCAAGTCTGCATCCTGAAGAAGTCATGATTCCTTTTATCCGCAGAGCACTTGACGCTTCAGTTAAGCGCTTCGTCCTGTTATCCAGTGCCTCGATTCCGGAGGATGGCCCCGTCTTCGGGGGAGTTCACCGTTGCCTGCATGACCATGCCCCCGAATGGGCCGTCCTGCGCCCTTCCTATTTCATGCAGAACTTCACGGAGCCCAGCCATGGTCACGGGCACTCCTTACGCCACAGCGGGCACATCTATACTGCTGCAGGAGACGGCAAGGTAGGCTTCGTCGACGCAGATGATATTGCAGCTGTCGGCTTTCATGCCCTGACCGACAAGGAGCCCCATAACCGGGAGCATATCATTACTGGCCCAGAATCCCTCACTTATGATGATGTGGCCGGAGTGATCCGCAGCGTTACCGGCCTGGAAGCCAAGCATATTCGTGTTACACCGGAGCAACTTACAGAGAGGCATAAGGCAGCCGGCTTGCCGGATAACTATGCCGAATACCTAGCCGGAATGGATGTTCGTATTCGTCTCGAAGGAATGGAGAATCAGATAACAGACACGGTATTTCGAGTAGCCGGCCGAGAGCCGCGTTACCTAGAGCAATTCATTTTGCAGCATAAACATGGTTTCCGTCTAATTAACTAAGAGGTACTTTAAGATAAAAGGCTCTCCAGTCATCACCGTTTAAGATGACCATAGGAGAGCCTTTTGATGTCCACATTTATATGAAATCTTTCGCTTGGCTGCCCTGTATAGTCCGAAAGACCGTTAGTACCATATTTGAGATGGCAAACAGCCTCGGCTCATCCATTCCCAACTTGGCTGACGTGATCAGGGCGATTCGCTCATGTACCAGGAACCGGGCCAGATCTCGGATATTCACCTCCGGGCCTATTGCCCCTTCTTTCACCGCGCGTTCCAGCATATTGTAAAAGATTTGCTCCGACAGTTCGGTGTTCGTCTGCAGATAAGCTGCCAGCTCCTCATTGTGAGGCGCCTGCTCAATAGCGCTGCTAATAATGAAGCACTCTAGACGCAGCTCAGGGTCTATAAGGACTTTAACAATTGTAGTAAATACTAATTCTACCTTGTCAACTACCGTTCCCGGCCCATCGCAAAGTCTCTTCAACTCTTGATTTTTCTGTTCCATATAATGTTGGACAGCTGTGAAAAACAGATCCCATTTCGTTCCATAAGTATCATATATACTTTGGCGGGCAATGCCCAGCCCATTGATTAAATCAGGCAACGAGGTGCCTTCATAGCCACGATTCCCGAAGATATACATGGCTTTATGCAGAATCTCTTTCGTATCAAAGGCCTTCGTTCTTGCCACTGTAAGCGCCCCTTTCCAATTATTCATATAAGTAATTATACTATGCTATGGGCGAACCCGCTTTGACGTATTTCCCCGAAATCCATCCGTTTCTTTAAGAAACCGACCACTTGGGGACTGTTCCACCATATGGTTTATTCGCCCAATTACTCCTGATTCACATATTCCGTATCCGAACCAAAATCTGATACTTGTTGTTGCTAAATAGATAGTCAAAACGCTGAATAGCTTTGGTCAGAACTCCTCGCACGGTAGGTCGTCAGGAAAAGTGGATTATGGCGATCTACATGTAACAATTGATTAAAATGAACGTAAATCTTGGGGTCTATAAAGAAAAAAAAAGTATAATAAATCTTAAAGAGAATACGAAAGGGGATTATCAACTCATCTATGAGGTTGAAAGACAAGAGTGTAGGGAAGTGTAATAAGTAACAGAGTTAGCAGTTATATCCATAGAAAATGGATATAACTGCTAAAATATATAGTAGTATTTCACTCGTGCAGAAAATGGATAAGATAATGTATGAGGAAATATTTTTTATCCAGATGCTTTGGACATTAAAGCTAACTTATTCCTTCAGTTTTACCAAGGCACAACTCCATTGTCATCAAAAAAGCCACCAGTTGGACCATCACTATTTATTGTGGCAAGCTTCACTACAATGGAAGCTGCTTGTTCGACTGAACGATAGCCACTATTACCATTTAAATCGGTAGCTGTAAATCCAGGGCAAACTGAGTTGATTTTAATAGGAGAATTGTTTAATTCTTTAGCAAAGAAAACAGTTAAAGCATTCACAGCCGTTTTGGAGCTATTGTAGGCGAGCGAATTCACATTATAAAATTCCGAAGCTGGGTCTGAATTCAAGGTTAAGGAACCTAATCCGCTGGAAAGATTAACAATTCTTCCAGAAGAAGAATTTCTGAGCAATGGAAGCATTGCTTTAGTAACAGAAAATACGCCGAAAACGTTTGTTTCATATGTGCTCTTTAGAACGGACAGTTCCAGTTCACTTGGAGGTATGTTACCTTCCGAAAACACGCCTGCATTATTAATCAAGATATCAAGCAATCCATATTCTTGTTCAATCCAATCTGCTGCGGAGAGAAGAGAGCTGGGGTTCGTGACATCAAGAAGCACTGTTTTAGCTTTAATTTTCTCCGTTTCCAATAACGTTACGGCCTCATGTCCCTTTTTTTCGTTTCTTGCTCCTATTAAAATCTCATACCCCATGTTTCCCAATTGTCTTGCTGTCTCAAAACCAATACCTTTGTTTCCACCTGTAATTAATACGATCTTGGATTTAATCATAAAATTGCCTCCCTAGTCTATTTTTCTAAAACCTGTACTTACGAGTACATAGTTACTTCTTATCTTTGTCCCGGCCTTTTATATGTACATGTAATCATGATATGAACTCCTTTCATTTTTGATATAATTAATATAATGGAAAAAATTGATAATTGTAAGTAGGCACATTTTTGTAACTTAAAGAATGGAGTGGAAATATGGGATATGGATTAAAAAATTATGGCGATTGTAGTGAAGAGGTTATAAGGGCCTGCCCTGTTGAAATAGTTTTACATATGATAGGAGGCAAATGGAAGGGAATCATTATCGACATTTTATCCAAAAAATCGGTCAGATTTAATGAAATTAGACGCTTAATACCGGGGATTTCACAACGAATGCTGACATTACAGCTCAGGGAACTCGAGGCGGATGGAATTGTGAAGAGGGTGGTAGATGACACTGTGCCACCCAAAACAGAATACTTCCTCACTGAACAAGGAAATAAATTGTCGAGCATCATCGATTCTATAAGAGTATGGGGAAAAGAGTTTCTATCCTAAGTCTGCGATTGAGAAGTCTTAGCGTGTCGTGGATGCTCTTTTTCAATCTCCGGTAAATCAGAACTATGAATCGATAATGACAGAACACGTTTTGAACCGACCGGTTTTAAAACATTGAACTGACTATAAAGGTTGCGCAGTCCGTCTATGCTCCTCTGCCTGTGGGCCAACTGATCCATAACTATTTTGCTGAAGGAATGAACCATGGTTATGATGAAATGGATTGGACGGCTTTAATCCGTTGTCTGGAGCATTCTTCTTAAAATTTTATTCGACCCGATTCTCTTGCTGGGCGTGGAATATCCGCGGCTCGAAATCATAGAGTGGGGGCAAAAAAATCGCCGCATACCGGGCGCGTTCGGGTTGTCGGGCACAATTTGAAGAGCGTGAGTGGGCAAGTAGGTTAGTTGCAAACGGAGACGCTGCTTCACGTAAAACGTATATTTTTCAGGGTCCTCCCTTATAAGGGTCCATTTTTTCATGTAACGCATCGCTCATTGATCTGGAGAAAAATGGTATAATATTTATTATTTAAAACAATTTGGTATGAACAATTGAAACGGGGGATTACTGTGACAACAATTGAAGATTTTTTGAAGTTGGACATTCGGGTCGGTACTGTAATAACGGCAGAACCGTTTCCGGAAGCTCGAAAACCTGCATTAAAGTTAGAGATTGATTTTGGCGAGATGGGCATCAAACGCTCTTCCGCTCAAATTACGAGAAGGTATGAACCTCAGCAGCTTATCGGCCGTCAAGTTGCTGCAGTAATAAACTTTCCCGTTCGGCGAATCGCTGGTTTTGAATCAGAAGTATTGGTAATCGGAGGTGTGCCGGAAGAAGGCGATGTCGTGCTTTTAAAACCGGATGAAACTGTCAAAAATGGAACGCCGATTGCCTGATCGGATCTGTATCGCATGCCACGATATTTACTTTGCCGTGGCTTCAATGCCATAAGTAATGGAACCGGTGCAAAAAGCACTAAAGGAAGATCATTTGATAAAGAATAATCGTTCCTAAAACAATTAATAAGCAAATCCTGATAACGGTATTTGCTAAGAAAAGTAGTGGAACAAAACCGGCACGCTGGGGCTAGAACTGATTAACATGAGTTTTTCCGTTTTCTTTTTATGCTAAGAGAAATAGCCAAAATTTTCACAACCCAACGAGTACCTGAATAGCTATTTAACTGATACATACAAAACATACTAACATCAGTAGTACAAACCTAGGCCATGGTTTGTGCTACTTTTTTTTATAGTAGCAGTGAAGAAAAGCTGACCTGCCTCTGGAACCCTTTGTGAGTCCGTATATCATCGTGCTGTCTCATCAGATTACGCAAGTTCAAAAGCTGGATTCCACGCTTTTTATAGGGTTATAAATCCTCTTTATAATATAGCTCGCAGAGAAGGCGGGCATCAGTTATGTCTGCTTTGACTTTGCGTAAACTTGAACTTTTCGCTTTGTAAGAAATGAGTGGATTCATAATGATTAACAGATATCCTCTTTTCTCGAAATACTGAACGATAGGCAGATGATAATGTCCCATAGATGTAGATTTGAAATAAACTTCCGATGTTTATAAAAAAATTCGATAAAAATCCTTTGTTGATATATAGGATATTTTTATTACACAAACTGCATAGATAACATTGTGGTGGATTGTACTTAAACTACTAAAAGACAGTCAGTTGAAGAAGATTTTAATGATTAAGTATAAGACGAAAAGTTGGAGTGTTAGTAATCTCTGAAAATACGTCATCCTCTTACATTCTTTAATGACCTCTTCTAACGAAACATCCCATTGGGTTTTAAATAAAGATGATAACTTGCTTTTCAATTCTTTATCATTCAAATCCAGAATTTCCATATGTCTATAATCTTTTCTTATTACATCCAGTAATGGCTCACGCCTCTATCAAGTAATATTAGGTTATAAGTGGCAAGAATTTCGTAAATAACACTACGAATCTCTTCATTTATGTTAGAAATATCTATAAAGCTCATAGAAACAACCAATCTGCTGATTTAATTGCATAATATACAGCGTTAGCAATCATTTGTTGAGTACCTTTATTTTCTTAATACAATATGTAAATAAAAAAGGATAATTAGCCCTCAGAATGGACTAACTATCCTATGATTTAATATCTTAATTTAACAATTGGGTGCCTTCCTTGTTTGCTTTAAGAATAGCAGTTATATAGAATCTGATTCAGTAGTATTCAAGAATTGAATGAGTTCCGCGTTGAACTCCTCGGCATGCGTCACATTAAATCCATGCGGACCACCTTTAATCACCACAAGCTGGCTGTTAGGAATGCGCTCATGTGCCTTCTGGCCACTGATTTCGACCGGAACGATTGCATCCGCATCCCCATGAAGAATAAGTGTCGGCAAGTCGAACTTATCTAGATCACCTCGGAAATCTGTTTGACTAAACGCTGAGATACAGTCAAGCGTGCCCTTTGGAGACGCGAATGCTGCAATGTCACGATTGTATAACCGGAATTCTTCGCTCACTAGATCCGTTCTGTCCCCGGAGGCGAAGAAGTTAGTTGTAAACGTATCGAGGAACGAAAGTCGATCCGCCTTAACCCCATCTTGTAAGCCTTTGATCACTGCATCATCAAATCCTCCATCGGGGTTATCTGTAGCCTTGTAAAGGTATGGTGGAACTGCCCCCGCTAACACAGCCTTCGATACACGATCCGTTCCGTAGGTGCCAATGTAACGAGCCACCTCACCGCCACCCATTGAGAATCCAACCAAAGTCACGTCATGAAGATCAAGATGCTCCAGCAGTTTGTGCAGATCAGCCGCAAACGTATTGTACTCATAACCATTCCAGGGCTGAGAAGACTGTCCGAACCCTCGTCGATCATACGTAATAACTCGGTGACCAGCCTCCACAAGTGCAGGAACTTGTTTTTCCCAAGATCTTCCACTGAGTGGCCAACCATGAATCAACACGACCGGCTTTCCAGATCCTACATCCTCGTAGTGAAGCTCAATAGGTGCACCATTTTCAAATCCAACTGTAATATTACTCATTATAAATTCCTCCATTATCAGTATTTTATATTTTACAAAATTGTATTTTGCAAAATATAATTTGTGAATTTATCTTAGTCTATTTACAAAATATTGTCAACAATTTAATTTTGCAAAACATTTTTTATTGTCCACGAGTTATGTTAAAATATTAATGAAGAAAATACTGATTATTCGAGGTGCAACCATGGAGACTAACCCGCATAATCTTAACTTAGAGGATCACTTATGTTTCTCGTTGTATGCCTGTTCAAGGGCTATATTACGACTTTATCGCCCTTACCTAGATGAACTTCAACTCACTTACCCTCAATATCTGGTCTTAGTTACGTTGTGGGAGAAGCAACAAAGCACAATTAAAGAGCTAGGTGAAGCGCTTAATCTTGATACCGGTACACTGACTCCTCTACTCAAACGTATGGAAGCTGCCGGTCTCATCGAGCGTCGCCGTGACACAGTGGACGAACGCGTCGTGAACATTCTCATTACTAAAGCAGGCAAAGCTCTACAGGAGAAGGCATCGTGCGTTCCTCAATCCTTATTCGACGCTTCTGGTATGAGTAAAAAGGAACTGGGTGAAATAAACAAGACAATAATGCGTCTGTTACACCTGCTGAATGTAAAAGACGAGAAATAGATGCATACGAAAAATCCACTCTATTACCTAAGAGTGGATTTTTCGTATGCATCGGTTAATAACTATTCGGGGACCCGTTGTGTTGTAAATAGGTTGGTTATTATTGAAATCCTTGTTGAGCTAAAGCCCCCGATAGCTTAAGTACATTTCTTCACAAAGTTATCCTTTTTACAGGTCATTTAGGGGTAGCGTCAGGAAAATACGGATTTACAACGTTAAGCAAATTCAAACATAAAAAAGTCGAATTCCCTGTCCTTAAGGAAAACGACTTTTTAATTTGACTTCTTCAAGTAAAGCCCCATTAACCTTTTTTCGGGACCATTTGTAATCTCTGCGAAGTTAAATTAAACCTGTGCTAGCCCGCCATCTACGAACAATTCAACACCCGTCAAGTAACTGCTTTCGTCTGAAGCAAGGAAAGATACAGCGTTTGCTACTTCTTTAGGTGTCCCAACTCTTCCAGCTGGAACAGTATTTCTGCTATTTTCTATTACTCCTTCAAGTGCATCACCAAAAAGCTCATCGTATGCAGGTGTAAGAATACCTCCCGGACTAACCACATTTACACGGATTCCAGTTCCTTTTAGGTCAAGAATCCAGTCACGAACTAGTGCTCTTAATGCTGCTTTAGAAGCTCCATATACACTAAACGCTGGGTTGCCAATTGATCCAGCAGTAGAGCCCGTTACAATAATAGAACCTACTTTGTTCGGGAATAGTGATAACGCTTTTTGAACAGTAAAGATGGTTCCTTTAACGTTAATGTCGAACGTTCTATCAACCTGCTCTTCAGTAATTTCACCTAATGGAAGGAAGCTGCCGACACCTGCATTAGCAAAAAGAATGTCCAACTTACCTTTTTCCTGCTTTATAATGTCATATAGTTTGTCTAAGTCATCAAGCTTAGAAATATCCCCTTGAACACCGGTTACGTTCTTGCCAATTAGGTTAACAGCTTTATCAAGTTCGTTTTGTCTGCGTCCTGTGATATAAACATATGCACCTTCGTTTACAAACTTTTGTGCTGTAGCAAGACCAATCCCACTTGTTCCACCCGTTACAAGCGCTATTTTACCTTCAAATTTACCCATATAATTAACACTCCTTTAGAATTAATTTTATTTTATGTCTAGTACCTTTAAGTACTTGAAGAACAACTTACAAAATATAGTATCCTTCATTAAGCACATTATCGGAAGTACCCACTTTTTTGTGATATAGTAACTAAAAAGTAATAAATGTAGAATGGAGAGCTTTAGACATGAAAAAATTTAGTTGTGGGTTTGAAGTGACAAAGGAAGTTATTGGCGGAAAATGGAAAGGCCTTGTATTATACTTTTTAATGAATGGACCAAAGAGAACGAGTGAATTAAAGCGCATTATCCCAAATATAACTCAGAAAATGCTGATTCAAACACTTAGAGAGCTTGAAGCCAGTGGACTTGTGAGCAGAAAGATGTATAATCAAGTACCGCCAAAGGTTGAATATTCATCCACTGAACTTGGAGAATCTCTTAAACCCATCTTGCAGGAGCTCTGTCAATGGGGAGGCCATTATGCGGAGCAACAGTATGCAGAAGGTGAATTTGAAATCGTTCAACCAGAAGAGGCTTCTTAATGAGGAAACCAACTTATAACACCATGGATATATATATTGAATTATTGCTCACAGTTTAAGAAAGGAGAGTTAAAGAAAAGTTAGTTAACATAAACCCCTATTATCGGTATGACTGAAGAGGAAACAAATAATGTATTTCGAAGATATACTCTATGATAAATACAACTTATTGCTCGTATACCTAAAAAATAGAATAGGGGAAACTATGAATAAACATTTTTTCATCACTCTTTTTGTTGTTTATTTAGTCATGAACCTTACAGACAATCTTAACTTTTTAAATAGCTGGTTACTCACTGAATTAGTTAGATTAATAATGTGTCTTTTATCAGTTCTTTTAATTGCATTTATTTTTGGAAATAAAAAAAAGTCAGAAACAAATTAACATAATTCAACTTATCGGTTTAAGTATTCTTGGAAAACAACCTAAGTGATTAGCTCCCTGAATTGTCCTATTTTATATGTGCTTTCTTTTGGAGATTTTGAGGGTATTTATATCGCTGCAATACATTTTGCTAGAATGCTTGCAAATGTATTGCAAAGTGTATTGCAAATGCAATTTTCTAGTACCCATCATTTTGTTAGGCTTTGCCTAACTCCACACCCTTGGTGGGGACAAAAATCCCTTATGCTCTTCAGTTTTTCTTCAAGGTATCCATTGGAGAGATTACTTTTGAAAAATCAAAAAGCCGTTATCTTTTTAGATACACAATATCTGGATCATGAACGGGCCCAATATCTTCATCCTCCATATCTAACTGTTGAACAATAAAAGAGTCGAGATCCATGCCCGTAAACTTCCCTTTAGTCGATAATTCCTTCATTCTAGATCACAGTTAGCACTTATAGTTGTTCAAATTGAGGAGTTATGCTTAGAGGAATTTCAATTCAAATCGTACCAATGGAGCTAAATTTAGAATGACTCCTGCACAATACAGGAGTCATCGTTTAGCTGTTTAAACTATAGGTCTTTTTTTAGACTGTCCATTTTATGGGGCACAGTTCATGGAAACCTGGTTTTTTAATCCGATCAAGCTGTCTTCCTTAATAAGTATAGGAAGTAAGGAGCTCCGATAATAGCGACGATGATTCCAGCTGGAATGGTTTGTTCACTATAAATGATGCGGCCTATTGTATCAGCGAAAACTAAGATGGCTGCACCAATTATGGGAGATAAGAATAAAAAGCTCTGATGCTTGGAACCGACCAACTGTTTGGCGATATGAGGAGCAATCAATCCAATGAAACTAATACTCCCAACGACCGAAACCGCTGAAGCCGCCAATGCTACCGCAATGATCAGCAAAAGGGCCCGATCCCTGTTCAGGGAAACGCCCAACCCTTTCGCCACCGTTTCATTAAGAGCGAGGAGATTCATTGCCTTTTGCTTCCAAAGTAAAAACGGTATCGCCACCAGTAGCCAGGGAAGAAGCGCTAGAATAAAGGGCCAATCGGCTCCCCATATATTCCCTGCGAGCCATTTGGAGATGAATTGGACATCCTCCTGTTTAGCGCTTGAAACCAGGATGATCATTAATCCCGATAATGCTGAGGCAAACCCGACCCCCATCAGCACGAGCTTGATCGGCTGGATACCGTTTTTCCTGTCCAACGTGAAGAGGACGATCAGCCCGGCTGTAATGATCCCACCTAAGAAACCTACTGCCGGTAACTGATAGGTATAGGAGTCTAAATTGGCGTCAACGAACAAGTAAAATAAGGTAATTGCAACCCCTGCTCCAGCATTTATACCGATAATACCTGGATCAGCCAGATCATTTTTGGTCAATGTCTGTAAAATGGCACCGGATAATGCCAGCGACATCCCTGCTAAAGTTAGGACCAGGACGCGAGGAAACCGAACGGAAAAGAGAATGAATTCCTCTTTGAATGTCCCATCCCCCAATATCGTCGGAATGATTTGAGAGATACCGACTGAGGAAGGTCCTAAGCTGATGCCGGCAAGGATACTTATGATCAGTAAAAGGGTCGTTAAGCTATACATCCATCGTACATTACTTTTTTTACGCAAAGAAAGTTCGACCTCCTTTCTTTACCAAGACCAGGAAGAATAGGAACCCGATTAATGAGACCAATGCAACAATGGGGATTTCCAATGGAGCAATTACGATTCTACTAATGAAATCTGTTAGAACCATAAAGGATCCGCCGATTATAATCGACATCGGGATGATCAAACGGTAATCCGCCCCCACGATCTTCCGGACGATATGCGGAATGAATAAGCCCACGAACGACAAATTCCCTATCAGGGCTACTGCCGTTCCTGCTAAAACGATGACCACGAACATCAAAATCACTTTGATCTTCTTCGTCTTCTGTCCAAGCCCTTTCGCCACTTCTTCATTTAAGCTAAGGACAGTCAATGGTTTGCTATAGACAGTCGCCAACACTAAACCAAAGATGATGAAGGGGACAATGATCAAAGCATCCCATGTTGTGCTGATCAACCCTCCAGCCGTCCATGTACTGACATTTTTCGATACATTGAAAAGAATGGCTATACCACTTGAAATGGCCTGTAAAAAGAGAGAAACGGCCGCTCCCGCTAAAACGAGCTTTAGCGGAGATAAACCGTTTCTAGACGTGATACCTATTCCAAATACAAGTAGCATACCAATCATTGCACCTATAAAAGAACTGAACATAAGCATTAAGAAGGTGATTCCGGGAATGAAGGCCAAGACCAGGGTAAGAGCTAAAGTAGCACCTGAAGTCAGACCGAGTAGACCCGGATCGGCAAGAGGATTCCTTGTCATCCCTTGCATGATGGCCCCGGCAACTGCCAACGCGGCTCCCACGAAGAATGCCGCGATGACACGAGGAAGACGAATTTCTCTTAGCACATCATAATAGGGTCCACCGCTTCTTCCGATAACAGCTTCATATAAATCTTGAAAACTCGTATTTGCTGCACCATACCCTAACGCCAAGACCACGACCACCATCAAAACAACGAACGATAAAACCATTTTGCTTATAATAGAATAGGAGACTTTCATCGAATCTCCCCTTATTTACCTAGAAAAGATTCTTCGAAGAAGTCTAGTTGTTTATCGAAAGAATGGGCATCGGCGAAATAGAATGCAGAACCTTCCGCATAAAATACCTTTTTATCTTTAACCGCCGGTATTTTGTTGTACCAAGTAGAGTCCATGAATGAAGTATCTTGTCCTTCTTTCACTAAATTAAGAACTAAATAATCCCCAACATAGTCACCTAATACTTCTTCGGAAATTCCAAAAAATCCAGGCTCAAGGGCAACATCTTTAACAGCCTTCGGCATGTTCAATCCCATTTCTTGATACAGGATTTCCGTTCCACGTCCCCAGCTATCGCCAAATAAATAGATTTGCTTATCAGAGTTACCAGCAACCGTTATAGTAGCATCTTCTCCGATTTTATCTTTGATTTTGTCTCCTACTACTTTCGAACGTGCTTGGAAATCTTTAACCCACTTAGTCATTTCCTCTTCTTTATTGACTACTTTACCCACTTCGATACGTTGGTCGATGTAATTCAAAGCACCGTATGTGAAGATTACGGTTGGTGCAATCTCTTGTAATTTTTTAACGTCTTCCACATCATTAGAACCGATGATCAAATCTGGATCAAGTTCAATGATTTTCTCATAATCCGTGCTTGCTACCACTTCAGCATCCGGATATTTTTTGGCGAAATCCGGGTTATCTTTTGACCATGAATCCATACCGACTACGTTGATACCCATTTCCATTAAATCTCCCACGAATAACGATAAAACGACTACGCGTTTTGGATCGGCGGGAACTTTAACCGTACCGTTTTCCGATTTATAGCTGATCGTACCCGATTTTTTTGCATCATCCTTGCCTTGCGATGTTTCTTTAGTCGATGATTCATCATTTCCACAAGCCGTTAAAATAACCATTAATGCTGCAACTAAGAATAAAAGCCATTTTTTCATGTTCATTCTCCTTTTATTAGATCGTATGTGATGCAAACTGGTTTACCTGTACGGGGGTCTTTACTGATTTCCGCGTCAATTTTAAACACTTTCTTCAGTACATCTGGACTCATCACTTCTTCTGGTGTGCCCGCTTTTATTAAATTCCCACTCTCAAGAGCGATCATGAAATGTGAAAACCGGGCTGCATGATTCAAATCATGTAGAACCATCACAATGGTCCGATTTTCCTTTTCATTCAAGTTCTGCAAAAGCTCCAATACTTCAAGTTGATGGGCCATGTCCAGATAGGTTGTAGGCTCATCCAAAAAAATGATGTCCGTGTTTTGCGCAAGTGCCAAGGCAATCCACACCCGCTGTTTTTGACCTCCGGAAAGTTCATCTACAGAGTTGTGTCTAAATTCATATGTATTAGTAGACTTCATGGCCCAATCAATGATTTCTTTGTCTTCTTTTTTTAGGCCACCGAACCCTGATTGATATGGAAAACGACCATATGAAACCAGTTCCTCGACTAAAAGTCCTACTGCACTATCCTGTGTTTGTGGCAAGATCGACAGTTCCCTCGCCAATTCTTTCGTATTCTTTTTTTGTATTTCCGCTCCATCAAGAAAGACCTGTCCATTTTGATAGGGAATGATTCTTGTTAAAGCTTTTAATAACGTTGATTTTCCACACCCATTAGATCCTATGATTGTAGTAATTTGGCCATCGGGAATTTCAATCGTCAAGCCGTTAACGATCACTTTTTTGTCGTATCCAACTTCAACGTTACTAACGTTCATTCGCATGTAATCATTACCTCCCCTTTCACGCTGAAATTGATAATCGTTATCAACTACTTAACAATAAGATTATTCAGTATAATCGAATCTTTGTCAAGCGTTTTTAGGAGAAAAGAACTAAGGTACTACCCTCATTTTTTTCCCTCCATATAACAACTGCAAATAACAGCCGCCCAAATTTGGACAGCTGCATTGCCTTACCCTCTATTCACAAACTCTTCGTATCTTTCATCGTTCGCAAGCCAGGCTACATATTTACGTTTCGTGTATTTTTCCGCTTCCTCGAACGTATCAAACGATTTCTTTATCAGTTTTCCATTCACTTCAATGATCCACTCTTCTTCTTCATCATTTTCATAAATGAAGATATCCTGTTTATCTCTCGTTGAATATAGGCAACCTTCTGGTGAATTCTTCACATTCAATTGGTTCTTATGAGCGTCGCGCTTAATCGGTTCAGAGAAGAAGGTCTTCTCGACGAATTGGCTGTATGCTTTTTCCGACATCGTACAACCTGCGGCTTTTTGATGGCCGCCCCCATCATATTTCCCTGCAACCTCAGCTACATCTATCTCATCATGGATGGTGCGGAAACTGATTCTTTTGCTTCCGACCATAAGGATCGCAATATAATCCAGATGGGAAAATTCTTTTGATAGCTCATTACCCAATTCCGAATGGTAAGACTCGGCATGGACCACCCCAACTGTATGAGGACCGACCGTAGCCTGATACACTTCTCTTTTTTTCCTATTTATGTACCGATCCACACGACTCTCTTCCACTCCCAAAAGAGTCTGTTCCACTTCATCAAACGCGAAGCTTTCAGCTGATGAGAGCTTATGGGCAATCTTCGTTTCGAATTCTTCAATCGGAATCATGAAGAATAAGTCATTCAACCGCTTGGCCGTTACATTATTATTGGCCTGCCATTCCCATGTATCATATTGTCGAACCAATTCAACGAATTCAGAGAAAATCCGGGAAGGCTCCAGCCACTTTTGATCCACCGCATATTGATAGAATAAAGAAGTGGCTGCCGTTTGTTTGCCGTCTTCCTGTTCAACCGTAACAGATGCCCAGTCATGTTCATTCAAATGCAGTGCCGACTTATGATGGTCGATTAAAAGTGCATGTCCTCCATCCTCAACGAATTGCGTAATCATTTTTTCATTATCTTCATTTACCGAAAGATCGGTAACAATCAATGTATCCTCGATATTCGCCTGCTCAAGAAATGCTTCGACATTCTGATTAAGGCGGCCGATTGAATTATAGCTAACTACCACGTCTTCCCCGAATGCAAGCTTCGCGACGATTCCGCAGCCGACCCCGTCTAAATCATTATGTGTAAAAAGATAGTACACATAAACCCCTCCTAAAAACTAATATATTTACTTTTCCCTAAGAAATGATTTTCAATTGCAATCTTTACAATTGTAGCATAATCACATCCGACTATTTTAACACGGTTCCACCCAAAACCGCTTTGAACGTAAAAAAAAATCGACCACCTTCAATTTTTTTCTTTATTTTGTAATATTTACATCGTAATATAGATGAGTTACTAAATAGAAATCGAGGTATGACAATGTATCAGTTCAGATCAGATCGTGCATCAAGAGAAATAATAAATAACTCAAGACACTCGGCCATCATCATCTATACACTATTCACGATTGCTGCCGGCCTCCTATTATCATTCACAGTCGGCATACCGACTCTAAACATTGGAATCATTGCCCTTTTTAGCATCATCCCCGCCGTTGTGGCCTCCATTTTGATCAAGCAAAAAAAATGGACACTCGGGGTGCCCTATCTTATCGGCATCACGATCAACCTTTTATTCGCTTCGATCATCATCCAGTCCAGTAGCCCTTTGTCATTGGTCCTGTTATATCTAGGGCTTCTTTTTGCGTCCATTTATTACGATTATTATCATGTCATCTTGTCGATCGTCCTATATTCAGGGTTCCTGATTTACCTGATTTTATGGTCAGAACCTTTTTCCATGGTTTTATCTGAAAAGGGCGTCACTGTACTTGGTATCATTCTTTTATTTATTTTAACTGCCATTTTATCCGTCTTTTTCAGTTTAATCGGTAGTGCTTCGATTAATGTCGCTTTGGTCGAGCTTGCTAAGAGCCGACAAACGGAAATCAAGACCAAGGATATGCTTGACGAAATCACCAAATCCGTTCATGGATTGACCGACTTTTACAATGAGCTGCAAGCCAATGTCCAAGTCACTGGAAATATCTCCAAGGAAATCACGAATGCCTTTATAGAAGTCACAAGGAATATTGAATCCCAGGCATTTAGCGCCAATGAAGTGAAAGATTCCATCGATTCATTCGATGTAGAAGTTCAACAGGCCACCCTTGCATCCGATAAAATGAAAGTCCATACGGTAGAAAATGAATCAAGCACCAAAGATGGACGTCAGGCGATGATCATCCTTGCCCAAGATATTATATCCGTGGGGGAAAAGGCTAAACAGACCGCCTTCTTAATGGAAGAATTGAATCAACAAAATAAGCAGATCCAAACGATTCTGGCAACAATCGAAGACATCTCGGACCAAACGAACTTAATTTCCTTGAATGCCTCCATCGAGGCGGCACGAGCGGGGGAACATGGGAAGAGCTTTGCCGTGGTTGCGGATGAGATCAGGAAGCTTGCTGTAAACAGCCGACAGGCGACCAATCAAATCCAGCAAATCTTACATCATATCTCCATCAAGTCTAATGAGGTGACAGATGGCGTGAATCAGAGCTTGGATGTTGCAGGCATGATAAAGAAAAACTCCGAAGATGTCGAACACGTTTTCAAAGAGATGGAAGGAAACACGCTCCAAGTCATGGAACAATCGATCAAACTTCAAACCATGCTTCAAGCTTTGACGCAAAACTCGAGTACGGCAACGAATGAAGTGACCAATATTGCCAGCATCGTACAGGAAAATGCCGCTTCCCTGGAGGAAGTCGCCGCGAGCGTGGTGGATCAGAATACCCTCATTACCCAAATGGAAAGTAACTTCTCCAGTTTTGAAGACCTTTTAAGAAGCCTGGAAAAGCTGACAGTCAGCGAGAAGTAATTTGTTTGTTCAAGAAGAAAGCCGCGGATGGTTGCCCTTCCGCGGCTTTCTATCTAATTTATTGTTCAATCAGTTTTCCAAGGTTCGCCATTTCTATGGCACTGACCGCTGCTTCATATCCTTTATTTCCCGATTTCGTGCCGGCCCGTTCAATGGCCTGCTCGATATTTTCCGTCGTCAATAATCCGAAGATGACCGGAACGCCGGTATCCAAAGCAACGGAGGCCATTCCTTTCGCTGCTTCATTGCAGACATAATCATAATGCGAAGTAGAACCTCTGATGACCGTCCCTAATCCAATCACTGCGTCGTATTTCCCCGTGTTCACAAGTTTCTTGGCAATGAGCGGCAATTCAAATGCTCCTGGCACCCAAGCGATGTCCACGTCATCCTCGTCAACACCGTGGCGTTTCAGACCATCCAATGCTCCGCCCAATAGCTTGCTTGTAATGAACTCATTGAACCTTCCAACCACGATTCCCACTTTCAGTCCCGATCCGATTAATTGTGCTTCGATAATTTTCCCCATGTCTATTTCCTCCTCATTTTAAAAACATCATGCATTTTGAATGTATACCTGTTCTTGCGATGATTCCTTTTGCTTACGGTATTGTACCAAGTCCGCAATCGTAATGAATTTCAGGTTGAATTTATCCGCAATTAGTTCCAAGTCGGATACACGTGCCATGCTTCCATCTTCATTCATGATTTCACAAATGACACCTGCTGGAGCAGCCCCACATAACTTGGCCAAGTCGACGGAGGCTTCCGTATGTCCCGTGCGGCTTAACACGCCCCCTGCCTTGGCTATCAACGGAAAAGTGTGCCCCGGGCGTTGAAAGTCCTCGGCAACCGAATCTTCCTTCAAAAGCTCAAGGATGGTAATGGACCGCTCGAACGCACTGATTCCGGTAGACGTGCTTTTATGATCGATACTTACGGTGAAGGCCGTCCCATGATGATCGGTGTTATCATTGACCATCGGATGCAAGTTCAGCTTTTTCGCCAACTGTTCGGTAATCGTCGTACAAATCAACCCACGGCCATGCGTCGCCATAAAGTTGATGGCTTCGGGTGTCGCCTTTTCTGCAAGCACCACGAAATCCCCTTCATTTTCGCGGTCTTCATCATCGGAAATGATGATTACTTTCCCAGCTTTCAAATCTTCAATCGCTTCTTCAATGGTATGGAACATCCTGTACACCTCCATTTATTAGAATCCATGCTTAGACAAGAATGCTAAATCCAGTCCTGGTTTTGATTCGCTGTTTTTCATTTGATGTATGATATATTTCCCTAACATGTCGTTTTCAATGTTTACGATATCGCCTGCCGCCTTCCTGCCCAAAATGGTATCCTGATGGGTCAAGGGAATGAGTGATACAGTCAGCAAATTTCCCTCGATGCCGAATATCGTCAAGCTTGTCCCATCGATGGCAACAGATCCTTTTGGCATACAGTATGTACTGAGCCCTTCTTCCAGCTGAATCACATAATAGACGGCATTTTCTTTTCGTTCTTTTTTCATGATGGTGCCCGTTCCATCGATATGACCTGAAACGAAATGGCCGCCGAAACGTCCATTAGCACTCATCGCACGTTCAAGATTCACTTCTGAACCTGGTTTCAATGTCCGGATCGATGAAGCTTTCACCGTTTCCGGCATCACATCGACCGTAAATAAAGTCTGTGTGAAGGAAGTCACCGTCAAACAGACCCCGTTAACGGAAATGCTGTCTCCAAGATGGACATCTTCCAGTACTTTCTTAGAGGAAATGGCCAGTTCCATGCTGCTTCTTCCCTTTTTCATGGAATGAACCGTGCCGATATCCTCAATGATTCCGGTAAACATAGTTTCTCCCCCTTTTATACACATATAAAAAACCCCTTAGGATGGCCTAAGGAGTTAGCAGGAGAAATGAGTGAAAAAAATGGTATACCTAATAAACCCATCATTTCATATTCTGAAAAAATAGGCGTACGTATACACTTGGATTTCACACGTCCTTCTCCCATCCAGACTGTACTGTCGGCTTTGGATTCTCACCAAATCCTGCCTTTATCAGGCTCGCGGGCTTAGAATTGCTTCATCACCGCCGGTTGGGATTTTCACCCGACCCCGAAGGACTAACTATTTTTTTGAATCTTCCATTATTTTAACACTCTAAAGTACGGATGTAAAACATCTATCCTAAAATGAATCGATAGTTGCAAGCACTTCCTATAAGAAAAAGAAGGAAACGATCCTATGTAAGCGACTATAGCCGTGGTGCTTACATATCAATGGATCCCTGCCATAATACAAATCTCGTATACACGATCTGAGTGAGATGCTAAAATTTGATTCCATTATTTTCTTATAAATGTGACAAATCATGATATAATAATTGGAAAATCAAGAATAAATGGGGAATTCAAATGGGAAAGACAAACCTTTTAATGGTTCAGCACAATCATATCGAAAGTGAGCGTATCATCTTACGTCCGGTTTCGCTTGATGATGCTGAGGATATGTATGAATATACATCTGATGAAGAAACGACACGTTACCTTTACGACAAACATAAAGATTTGGACCAGACTAAGAACTTCATAGCGAACTATTTCTTGGAAGAGCCTATCGGCAAATATGCACTCGTGTTAAAGGAAGACAACAAAATGATTGGGGCTATCGAATTCAGAGTGCATGAATCGAACAAATGTGGAGAACTGGGTTATACTTTAAACCGGAATTTCTGGGGTAAAGGCTATATGACCGAAGCGGGAAAATCAATACTGGAATTAGCCTTCCATGTTTTGGATTTGGAGCGAGTATTTGCTGAATGTGATGTGATAAATGCCGCATCCGGGAAAGTATTGGATCGCTTAGGCATGAAGTGTGAAGGGATTCACCGTAAAAGCCACATGACGAAGGGTACATTATTAGACAGCGCCTATTATTCCATATTAAAAGAAGAATATGTAACCCCCGAAAAAAAGGATGAAACGGTTGTTAACGCTAAATCCTAATTTTACTAATTAATTAAGCACCTTTAAAGGACCTTGCTGCAATAAAAGTAGCAAGGTCCTTATTTTTTAGACGTGTTGTACCTTTATCCCTTTACAGATCTTGAATACCTTCTTTTATCCACCAAGTAAGAATCCTTCCTTCCGATGTGCTAAAAAAGGTTATCTCTCCAATTTAAAAGGAATAAGATAATATGTCCCAATTTCATTCAAAGGAGGAAGACACATGCTAATTGTTCTTATCAATCTTGTTGCCTATCTGTTCGTCATCACGATGAACTTCCTGGCTAATTACCTTCCCTTCAATGGCCAAACCTCAGGGGAAGTTTCCGGGAAACTGGACGTTCTTTTTACCCCAGCCGGCTATGTATTCTCGATATGGGGATTGATTTATTTTCTTCTTGCCATCTGGGTAGCCAGACAGTTTATGGGGAAACACAAAACAAGTCCCGCATATATGGTCTCTTTCCCATGGTTCGCCTTAAGCTGTATATTTAACGGAGCCTGGCTATTAGCTTGGCATTACGAATACTTCCTGTTATCCGTCATCATCATCATTACACTTTTATTGACCTTGATTGTCATTTACACAAACATTATAAAAGTGAGGCATGCCTTTCTCGACTTGATGCCCTTTTCCGTCTATCTAGGATGGGTGAGCGTCGCGACCATTGCTAACATTTCCTACTATCTGACCTATATCGGCTGGAATGGTTTCGGGATTTCCGATGTAGCATGGACGATCGCCCTCTTACTCGTAGCCACGGCTCTGGCATTCATCTTTGCCATCAAAAACAAGGACTGGTGCTACCCACTCGTCTTCGTCTGGGCCATCATCGGAATCGGCGTAAGGAACAGCACGCCCCATCCTACAATCACCACCACATCCTATATCCTGGCCGCCCTCATCCTCATCCTATCCATAACCGTCCTGATCAGGAACCTCAGGAAATAATTCAGGAAATAAAAGGGGTCAGACCCCTAAAACGCCTGTTCAAGGTCAGACCAGATGTCATGCCAGGATTCTAGGCCGACGGAGAGCCGTATGAGTTGGTCGGTGATGCCCATCTGCGTTCTTGATTCTTTTGGGATGGACGAGTGTGTCATCGTAGCGGGATGCTGGATCAAGGATTCAGCGTCTCCTAGGCTGACCGCGATTTTTATAAGCTTCAAGTTATTGAGGAATCGTTGGGCATCCTGTTTTGTCCCCTCCAGTTCAAAGGAAATCATGCCTCCACCGGATTTCATCTGTTTTTCCATGATCCGATAATCCCCTGATTCTGCGTCGCCTGGATAATAGACGGCCTTAACCCGTTGATGCTGTTTCAGCATGCGAAAGATCTCCGTTGCATTAGAAGCGTGACGATCCATCCTGACTGGCAACGTCTTCAATCCCCGCAACAGCAACCATGCATCAAATGGCGAAATAATCCCTCCGATATCCTTTTGTGTTGTCATGGCCACCTGATTGATAAACTCCTTCTTTCCGACAATCAGACCCGCGACAACGTCCCCATGTCCACAAAGATACTTCGTAGCACTATGAAGGACGACATCACATCCAAATTCCAGTGGCTTCTGTAAATATGGAGTGGAAAACGTATTATCGACCACAACAGGTACATTATTCTCCTTGGCGACTTTCATGACCAATGCTAAATCGATCATTTTCATCGTCGGATTAATCGGCGTCTCAACATAGATGCAGGTCGTATTCGGACGGATCATGCTCCTTAGCTGGTCCTCCGTTTCCATATCGCAAAAATCGTGGGTGATCCGGTATTTTTCCTCCATCAGTTGAAGAAGGCCGAAAGTACATCCATACAACCCTTTTGAACAAACGATATGGTCATCGGCTTTGGTCAAAGCAAAAAGGACCGCAGACACGGCAGCCATCCCTGAACTGAACGCAAGTCCCGCTTCCCCGCCTTCCAAGGCCGCAATCTTCTCTTCCAGCACCCGAACCGTCGGATTTCCCAGCCTCGAGTAAATGTATCCATCTTCTAAACCAGCAAACCGGTTTTCCCCTTGTTCGGCCGTATCGAACGTAAATGTCGAGGTTTGAAACAAAGGTGTGGTCAAGCTTCCTAAATGCTCCTTCGAATCATATCCTTCATGAATCACAGCTGTTTCAATATGCTTATATTTCTCTCCCATTCTAACTCCCCCTATCCAAATAGCTATATCTATCATATGTTAAAAAAACATATTTTGGAAGCGTTTTCAATGTAAGTCGCCTGGGCATTCGTACAGGATCAGTCCTGTTGCCCTTGTTAATCATCCACAAAGCTTGTGAAGCGGCCAGTTTTCCTTTAAAAAGCTTGCAATCTATCAAATAGGAACGTCAAATGAGGATAGCCGGATTACGCTACAGAACATAAAAAAAGAGACAGCCTTCATGGCCATCTCCATTCTTCATGCCTATTCTTCTTCTACGATATTCCCACCATAGAAAGTGACTTTCGTTAAGGGGATTTCAAGTTCGCGAGCCATTTTCTTCAACTCACGCTCTTCTCTTTCCGTCACGATCGAGATGACCGTGCCATCCGCTCCGGCACGTCCCGTTCTACCAGACCGATGAATATATTGGTCAATGTTTTCAGCCATATCAATATGAACGACGGCTGTCAGTCCTTTAATATCAAGTCCACGGGCCGCCACATCGGTTGCAATCAACATCGGTGACTTTCCAGAACGAAGCTTACGCAACGCTTTTTCACGATCGACTTTATTCGACTCCCCGTGAAGTACGCCCATTTCGATGCCTTTAAACTTAAGCTTCTCATGTAACACGCTAAGCTCGGCAATATCGTTCAAAAAGGCCAATGCCTTCACATCTTTCAATCTTGTGATTTTCTCCAAGATTTTGGACTTTTCGCGTCTTTCGACTACAAAATAAAGATGATCGACCTTCGAATCCATTTTTTCACTTTTATCAACCTTGATCAATTCTGGTTCATTCATGAATCCTCGGGCCACTTTTTCCGTTTCTTCGGGAAGGGTCGCCGAGAACACCATGATTTGGCGGTCCTTAAGCGTCGTTTTGATAATATTGTTGATTGTTTGCATATGCTCGGGAATGATCAATTGATCTCCTTCATCGAGTACGATCGTTTTCACTTCATGCATCTTCAACTTCTTTTGGGCAATCAATTCATAGACACGGCCTGGTGTTCCCGCAATCACTTGCGGATGCTTCTTCAGTTTGTCCAACTGACGCTTCACATTGGCGCCACCAATGAAGGCTGCTCCAGAAATACCGCTACCTTCCGACCAAATCCGAATCTCTTCATTGATCTGCATCACCAATTCCCGTGATGAAGCCAAGATTAAAGCTTGGGGGGATTTTTTTTCAGGATCTATTTTTTCAAGCAATGGCAGTAAATAAGCAAGTGTCTTTCCCGTCCCCGTTGGAGATTCGGCCATGACGTCTTTTCCTTGTGCAATGACAGGAATCGTTTTCGTTTGTACCGGCGTAAGTTGTGCAAAGCCTGACTTTTTCCAGACTTCCTGGATAAATGGCTTTCTATCGTTCAGTAATACAGGTAATTCGCTCATATCGTTCTCCTTTAATAAAAAAACTTTTCATATCCTTTATAGTACCATTTGTTATAGGGTAGTAGCTAACGGAATCCGAATTGTCACCGTCGTCCCTTTATGTTTCTCACTTTCAAATCGCATCTCACCATTCAATCGATGGACAATTTTCTGACAGATGGTAAGCCCGATTCCCGTTCCCTTTTCTTTTATCGAATAAAACGGTTCACCAATTCGCTCCAACCGCTCTGGCTCCATCCCGATCCCATTATCACTGACCATGACTATAGCATGATCATCGATGATTTGCAGGGATATGTCAATTTTTCCATTCTCACCAACAGCCTCGATGCCATTCTTGATGAGATTGATGAATAGCTGTTTAAGCTCGATCGAATCGGCCATGACTAAAACGGGGTCTGCCCCTTTCACTTCAATGGCCATCTCAATATTGTTCAGGTTCGATTCAGCTTTCATGAGTGTATACACTTGATGCAGGCAGTCCCCAAGGTCCAGCTTACGGAAGGTGACATCCTGTTTCTTGCCAAGGACGAGCAACTCGCTCGAAATGATATTGATGCGTTCAATTTCCTTTAACATGATGTCAGTATGCAACGGGTCGACTTCCTTGGTCATATCCATTAATTGCACGAACCCTTTTAATGATGTCAACGGATTTCTTATTTCATGTGCCACGGCTGCCGAGAGATGCCCGATGACGGAGAGCTTTTCAGACATGATCATCAATTCCTCTTCACGCCGGACCTTGGTAATGTCCCGGACGATGGCATAGATTCCAAGTAACTCCTTGTGGACAATGATGGGCAAAAAGGTGACACGCATGATTCGCTTTTCGTCATCCATCCTCTGGATATTCGTTTCGAAGTGTACAGCTTCTCCCTCCAAAGACTTGATAAAATAATCAGATGCTTTTTCATTTTCGATCAAATCGATGAAGTATCCCGCTTGTTTTGCTTTTAATGCCTCACCTCGGACCCCGAGGAACTTTTCGGCTTTTGGATTAACCGACATGATCCTGCCTTCAAGATCCAATTGTAGAACACTATCTGGATTGTGCTTAAACAAGGATTGATACTGCTCATCCTTCAAGTTGAATTCCTGTTGGGACCGCAACATTTTCCCTGTCCAATACCGGATGATGACATAGAGAATGATCCCGGTTATGAATATATAGATCCACCCCTTCGAATGCTGGAACATCGCATAGGTGTGAACATTCTCTTTTGCGCGGGACATCGAGATGTAATCGGTAACAAAAATCCATAAGGCCCCAATGATCATATATATAATAGCTACTTTACCTGCAATTTTATGTGAATGGTTCATCGCGTATCCTTTATATTTATTTTTTGGCTTATTATTCCCAACTCACTCAAAAAAAAGTCCTCATGCACTACACATAAGGACTTTACAGCTATTGTACCATGTTTTTGCTAATGATTGAAAAGAGAGTGCCATCCATTCAATTGAACAGCGCATTCTATTTAGTTAGGTTTTTAACAGCCTGATCAAAATCTTCGTCTATTTCTTTAGAAGGTTTCGCCGATAACAGACTGAAAATCACGACGGCAAGCGTACCTGCGATAAAGCCAGGTATGATTTCGTAGACTTCCGCGAACTTGTCGATGGATTCCCATACGATCACGGTTACCGTACCGATGACCATTCCAGCCAGTGCTCCCCATTTTGTCATTCTTCTCCAGAAAAGGCTCAGTAAAATGACCGGTCCGAATGCCGAGCCGAAACCTGCCCAAGCATACCCGACCAATTTTAAAATGGTCCCGCTCGGGTTGAACGCCAAAATAAGGGCAATCACGGATATCGCCAATACGCCCAACCGTCCAACCAGCACTAATTCCTTATCTGAAGCATTTGGACGAACGAACTGTTTATAGAAGTCATCCGTCAACGCACTTGCCGACACCAATAATTGAGAAGCGATCGTGCTCATGACTGCGGATAGAATCGCCGCCAGTAAGAATCCCGTAATTAGAGACGGGAACAACTCTTTAGAAAGGAGGATGAATACTGATTCAGCATTCGCTTCCCCCAAAGGCGCATTCGCCTTGCTAAAGTAAGAAATCCCGACCAATCCTGTGAACATGGCACCTACAATGGCGAACACCATCCAGCCCATACCGATTCGACGGGCACTTTTCAATTCTTTCACGGAAGATATCGCCATGAATCGGACGATGATATGCGGTTGGCCAAAATAACCAAGTCCCCATGCCAGCAACGAAATGATCCCAATCGTCGACATTCCTTCAAACGCATGCAAAAGGGTCGGATCAATTGATTTTATTTCCGTAAATGTTGGAGTCCAGCCTCCTATATTTACAATGGTGACGACAGGTACTAGAATTAAGGCAATGAACATGATGGTTCCTTGAACAAAATCCGTCCAACTCACGGCAAGGAAGCCACCGAATAACGTGTAAAGAATGACGACACTTGCCGTCAGCCAGATTCCATATCGGTAATCCAGGTTAAAGGCCGTCCGGAAAAGCTCCCCGCCTGCTACCATACCGGAAGAGGTGTAGAAAGTAAAAAAGATTAAAATGACTAAAGCGGATACCACTTTTAAAATTCGGGAGGTATCTTTAAACCGATTCCCCAAATAGTCTGGTATAGTAATAGAATTATTCGCGATCTCCGTATATGTACGAAGCCTTGGCGCCACGAATAACCAGTTTAGATAAGCGCCTACTGACAGACCGATGACGATCCACCCGGCACTTAAGCCATTCAAGTACATGGCTCCAGGAAGGCCCATCAGCAACCATCCGCTCATGTCGGAAGCACCGGCACTTAAAGCGGTTACAGCCGGACCCAAGTTTCTTCCTCCGAGCATGTAATCCGTCAGGTTAGCGGTCCTTCGATAAGCAAGGTACCCGATTAACAGCATACCTGCCATGTATATGACAATTGAAACGATTGCTCCATATTCCAAAAATTCTTCCTCCATTACTTACGAACCTTTCGATAGAGAAGGCTCATTTTATTAAAATAAGCTTATCAGAAAAAAAAACATAAGTTAAGTAGTTCTTTCTAATACCCAATATATTAAAATATACAATTAATAGACTATTCAAAAAAGCGCTCCAAAAAACAAGGAGGACAAAGTCATGCAACCCTATTTCAAACAACAGGATGGAATCTTCCCATCGGTTTGCTCACTTGATTGCCCCGATCAATGCGGTTTACTCCTTCACAAAAAAGACGGAAAAATCGTGAAAGTCCAGGGGGATCCCAAACACCCGGTCACAAAGGGAAATATCTGCAACAAGGTCCGGAATATGACAGCCCGTCTATATGATCCGCATCGTCTTTCGCAACCGCTTATGCGAATCGGTCCAAAAGGAAAAGGGCAATTCGCCCCCATTAGTTGGGACGAAGCGATCGGGATGATCACGTCAAAATGGAAGGCCTTGATAGACCAGCATGGACCGGAATGCATCCTCCCCTACAGTTTTTATGGAAACATGGGAAACCTCAGTGCTGAAGGCATGGATCGTCGCTTCTTCCACAAACTTGGGGCAAGTAGGCTGGAGCGTTCCATTTGTAACTCTGCCGGTTCGGTCGGCTACAGTTATACCATGGGCGGTTCGTTCGGAATCGATCCGGAGGAAACGATCGACACAAAGCTTTTCATCATGTGGGGGATTAATGCCGTGAGTACCAATATGCACCAAGTGACAATTGCCCAGCAGGCCCGGAAAAATGGCGCCAAGGTTGTGGTGATCGACGTCCATAAAAACCAGACCGGGAAGTGGGCTGATTGGTTCATCCCCATCCTGCCTGGTACGGATAGTGCACTTGCCCTTGGCATCATGCATATTTTATATGCCGAAAATATGGTCGATCAGCCTTTCCTAGACGCCTATACGGTCGGTTCTGACGAATTGCGTGAGCATGTCCGCCAATATGACCCGGCGACCGTCTCCACGATCACGGGCGTTCCAATCGAAGACCTTTATACATTAGCCCGGATGTATGGACAGACCAAACCATCATTCGTTCGAATCGGTAATGGCCTGCAACATCACGATAACGGCGGAATGGCTGTAAGGACCATCGCCTGCCTTCCCGCCCTTACCGGACAGTGGCTTGTTAAAGGCGGTGGGGCGATGAAAGGGAACTCCGGTTATTTGGCATTTAACAAAGATGCCTTACAACGCCCTGAGCTTTTGCGAAACAAGACTACTCGCATCGTCAACATGAATAAAATCGGAGAAGCCCTTTTAGATAAGGAGAACCCGATTCGTTCCTTATTTGTATACAGCTCCAATCCTGCCCTTGTCGCTCCCAATGCAAACAAGGTTAAGGAAGGACTTATGCAAGAAGACCTATTCACGGTCGTCCATGATTTATTCTTAACTGAAACGGCGCAGTATGCCGACCTGGTCCTTCCCGCCTCTTCATCCTATGAAACGGAGGATTTTTATACTTCCTACTGGCATAATTACATACAAATTCAAAAGCCAGTCATGGAGAAATATGGAGAGTCCAAATCAAATGTGGAATTGTTCAAGCTGTTGGCTGCTAACATGGGATTCGAGGACCAAGCTTTTCAAGACTCTGAGGAAGACATGATCCGTCAAGCACTCGACTTCCCCGAGAATCCTTATTTAGGAAACATCAACTATGAAGCTCTTTCTGAACATCAGTTTGTAAAAGCCGAGATGCGACCACTCTTCCCAGGGAAACTGCCGACACCGAGCGGCAAAATCGAACTCTATTCCGAACGGATGAAACAGCATGGGTACGAACCATTGCCTACCTATACACCCATCGCGAAAGACAGCGATCTGCCGTTCTTATTCATACCGGCGCCGAACCATAATTTCCTGAATTCGACTTTTTCCAATAATGAGAAACATATATCGATGGAAAAAGAACCAAAACTGCATATGAATACGGAAGACGCAGTAAAACGAGGGATAACAGACGGCGATATGGTCCGTATCTGGAATGCACGAGGCGAATGTGTATTAAAAGCCGTCATAGGAGAAAATGTCCTGGCCGGTGTCCTAGTCAGCCAAGGCATATGGCCAAATACACCTGGCAGAAAGCAGCATATCAATGCCCTCACGCCAGACCGGCTCTCCGATATGGGAAATGGTGCCGTCTTCTTTTCCGGCCGTGTTGATGTGGAAAAAGCAGTGTAAATGATGATTTTATTTCTCGCATTCACTCGTTTCCCGGGAAATATCCTCGATTCTTGTAATATATTAACTCAAATTCTGGATTCATTCGCTCCACAAAAAAAGGCTGTTCCCTCTGGGGAAGCAGCCTTTTTCGTGGCATCCGAACCACCCTGGTTGATTCGAATGCCATCCTCTTCACGTCTTATACAACTTCTTTTTCGATAGCCGCAAATGTATCGTCCAAGATTTCGATCAACTTCCCTACCTCTGCTTTAGTGATGATCAAAGGTGGTGCAAACACTAGCGTATCTTGATCGAATGTAACAGATCGGCAGATTAAACCATTTTTAGCGGCCTCCGAAACGATCCGTGGAGCCAAAGGGGTTTCGAATTTTTCCCCCGTTTGTTTGTCTTTGACGATCGATATACCACCAATCAGTCCTAGCGCCCTTACATCCCCGATTATGGAATGTTTAGCTTGAAGCTTGTTAAAGCCTGCAAGCAATTCCACTCCACGTAGTTTCGAGTTTTCAATTAAGTTTTCCCGTTCAATGATTTCGATATTTTTCAACGCAACGGCACAAGCCATCGGGTGGCCACTGTAAGTGTAGCCATGTAAAAGCGTCCCTTTAGAAAGGGCTATGAAATCCTGATACATCCTATCATTCAGGACAACACCGCCCAATTGGGCATATCCACTCGTCACGCCTTTGGCAAAGCACATCATGTCTGGTATGACCCCGAAGTGCTCGATTCCGAAATACGCACCCGTTCTGCCAAAACCGGTAATGACTTCGTCCGTCACCAACAAAATGCCGTACTCATCACAAATCTCCCTGACTTCCTTGAAGTAGCCTTCAGGAGGCATATTCACGCCACCAGCCCCTTGTATCGGTTCCGTTATGAAAGCAGCGATAGTTTCCGGTCCTTCCTGTACAATGGTCTTGCGCAATTCCTCAATGGAGGAACCATCCACATAACAGAAATCCGGCGCAAGGGAATTCGTGAAGTCGCGGAAAGGCTTCAATCCCGTGGCACTAGTCGCTCCCATCGCCACCCCGTGATAGGACTTCGAACGGGAAATGATTTTTTGCCGGTTGGGCTGGCCTTTTAAGATCCAATAGTGACGCGCAAGCTTGATCGCCGTATCACTCGATTCCGACCCTCCGGACGTAAAGAACACGGCATTCAAATTTCCGGGTGCGATGGAAGCGATTTTGGCAGCCAACCGAATGGCTGGTTCATTACTGAAGGTGGCAAAATTAGAGGTGAACGCCAATTTCTCCATCTGTTCCTTCGCCACTTTGGCAATTTCGTCCTGCCCATGCCCGATATTCACATTCCAAAGGGAAGACATCCCATCGATAACCGTCCTGCCCATGATGTCCGTTAGGTAAATCCCCTTACCCTCGGTAAAAATGAAACTCGGTCCATCTTGCTGCTGTTGTTCGATCGCTGTTGTCGGATGGATAAAATGCTTTTTATCCCAATCAATCAATTGCTGAATATCCGTCTTTTCTTTCACCATGTAGAAACACCCTTCTCTACTGATATTTTTAATACAGAGATATGTATTCTGCTAACAAGATGCATGCCGAGGTACTGTGTTCTAACATAACCATTCAGGAAATAATCAGGAGATAAGTCAACCTCTCTATCTAGTTAATTTTCTGAAATATTTCATTTAACATTGTATTATTCTTGTATTTTTTTTATCCCATAAACTTCGAAAATCTTTAGCCAGGATATCGCTACATGCCATGAAGACCTGCATACCGGGACCCACTAAAAGGCGGGGACACGAGCAAAAAAAAAAAAACTAGCTGCTAAGATGACAGCTAGTTTTTGATTCCCTACCTTTTCATGGTACTTTCTTTTTATTTTATTGTTATCGAGCACTCACTTCATGTCGTCCATCAGCGAGTGCCTATTCGAATTCCTTCAACACATAGGCCAAGTTTTCACTCACATCACTTGCGAGCAGACTGCTCTTCGCCCTCGTTTCACTCCATTGCTCCGCGCTTACCCCGTGACAGTATACAGCATTGGCCACGGCCGCTTTCTTATCTTCATAGAATGAGATAAATGCAAGGATCATCCCAGTCAAGGTATCACCTGTCCCGCCTTTGGCAAGTCCATCATTGCCGGTCGAATTCACCCATACATCGCCATCGGGAAACGCCATCACCGTATTTCTTCCTTTGAGTACAACGGTCACCTTATTCGAGATCGCATATTCAGATGCGAGGCGCAGGCGGTCTTTCTGGATTTCCTTCGTCGGAAGACCCGTCATTTTACTGAACTCACCAGGATGGGGCGTGACGATCGTCATCGCTTCACGCATGGGATAGTCGCGTTTCTTAAGGGCTCCTGCATCGATAATGATCGGCAGGTCCCTTTTCATTACTTCATGTAACGCCCGGTCGATTTTTTCCTCATTATCCAATCCTGGGCCGATTGCCACTCCCCTTATCCCTTTAGGCACCGCTCCAGCCGCTACCTTTTCCAGTCCATCATGTGAAAATGTGCATTCCGGCACCCGGCTCGCGATAATTGCTGAAGCGAACCTTGTTGTCGCCACAGTCAATTTCCCGATTCCACTCCGCATCGCGGCAAGGCTCGCCAGCATGGCACTTCCCGGCATTTCATCCGTACCCGCTATCAACAGTCCCGTCCCGAATGTCCCCTTATGCGAGGCACTATTTCGCTTCGGGAAGCTTGCGGCAACGTCCCCTTTGGTCCATACCCGCCAATTGGATGTCTGTGGCAAGCCAATATCGAGCACTTCGGTCTGACCATAATACTCGACACTTCCTTCGAGAAACGCCGATGGTTTGTACCCGTGGAACGTGAATGTTCGGTCAGCCTTTATAGCCTTTTCCACTTCACCGGTATCCGCCAAAACGCCTGTCGGAATATCGATTGCCATCCGAACGGCCTCTTGCTCATTCATCCAATCAATCAGCTTTTCGATATCATTACAGAGTGGCAACCTCGCTCCGACCCCAAGCAGCGCATCTATCAACACATCATAATCCTCACTGATTTCCGATACCTCAAATCCGCAGTGGAGATAATAGCGGTAGTGGCGCTCTGCAGTCTCAGAAACAGGTTCCCCTAGTGGGATAGCGAGCTCACATATGAAACCATGTTGCTTTAAATAACGGGCGAGAACCACTCCATCTCCGCCATTGTTCCCTTTTCCCGCAAGAATCAAGATTCGCTGCGATTTGCTCACATTTTTGACAATGGCTTCAAATAAAGCCCGTCCCGCATTTTCCATCAGCGTAAACGTTTCAAGTCCATGATCCGCTGCAGTTCGATCGATTCTTTTTATTTCCTCTCCTCGATAGATATACAAAACGAAACACCAGCTTTCTACAAGATCCTTACAAGGTCTAGTTTTGGCCCCACTTATCTTTAAAAATCAAATCATCCATCGACCGTCTCTTTTCCCAATTGGCCGTTTCAAGAATCGGTTTATCGGGATATTGATCGGTATAGCCAACAGACATGAGCGCGACAGGCTCCACGTGTGGAGGGATATCCAAAATGTCCCGGATATCATTCTTCTTGTAAAAACTGACCCAGCCCATCGCCAACCCTTCCGCACAGGCGGCTAACCACATATTCTGAATGGCACAGGCCGTCGATAAAATATCCGTTTCAGGAATGGAGTTGCGTCCAAGCACATGAGATCCACCCCGCGTCGGATCACAGGTCACACAAATTGTATAGGGGGCTTCCTTCAAGCCTTCTACTTTCAAACTAAGAAACTTGTTTTCTTTTTCCCCTTCATAATGAACCGCAAGCGCCCTTCTTTCCTTATCCGCGGCCCAGGCCAACCGCTCTTTAATCTCCTGGTCCGAAACGACAATGAAACTCCAAGGTTGCATGAACCCAACAGACGGTGCATGATGTCCCGCCTCCAAAATCTTATGCAAGGTATCCTTTGAGATGGGATCGGGTAAAAAACTCCGGATATCCCTCCGACTATAAATCGCTTTATATACACCAGCTTGTTCATCATTAGTAAACATACTTCTCCTCCATTATCTCTGTCTCTTAGAGAAATTTATCTAAATATTAATAATCAATATGAATTCTACAGGTAAACCCTTACAATGAAAAGCAGCCTCATCCTTCCTATTCTATGACAAAAACCGGAATCGATGAAGGATAGCTAGGGGAAATGGACGCGGGGTACAAGACCTTCATCCGCGAGAAAGGAAAGGAACGAGACTCTATTCATCTCGTTCCATCCACAATCAGGTTGACCCTATCTCGTGGAAGATGTGCATCGACATAGAGATCTTCATAGACCATCCAGTTATCTTCCCACATGGAACGCATCTCTTCCCCATCACGCTCAATTCCACGGTCTAACCGTTTCTCCCGGGGGCACTCCACCCAAATGGTAAAATTATAGAAGGCAGCCAATTCATAGCGAGTGGAGTATGTGCCTTCAATGATGACAGTTCCACCCACTGGGATGGTATGCCACTCAGCCATTGCATCCGATTCCCAATCATAACGTTGGTAGACCGCTTCTTTCCCTGAGGTAAGCGGTTCCAAAACTTGACTGAAGACACGGGACCAATCGTAGTTCACACCAATCAAATTCCCGACTGAAGGCAACTGGGCCCTTTGAGAAGAAGGAAAATAGAAATCATCCATATGAACAATTGTGACATCCTGACAATGAGCTTTTATATAGGCAGCAAGGGTACTTTTCCCCGAACCACCGCGACCATCTATGGCAACTAAATATGGCCTTCGGTTTCCAGGGGAATTCTGGATTTCAGCAATAAGTTGGGAAATCGTGTGCTGGCCACGAATTGTTGGGAAATTCATCAAACCCCTCCTCTTCCTATATATTTCTCTACACCCTCCCAAGAAACCCTCCTTGGGCCGCAAAAAAATTGAAAGAAGGTACAAAATATGAATTCCATTCCCTTTGCCGTCATCTTCGACATGGACGGCACCCTGTTTCAAACCAATAGGATTTTAGGTTCATCACTTGAAAGAACGTTCAAAGTCCTTCGGTCAGAAGGAAATTGGCAGGGAGAAGCCCCTCTTGCCACAAACCAAAAAATCATGGGGGTTCCACTAAAGGTCGTATGGGAAACCTTATTGCCAAATCACGCCGAGTCTATTCGGGATTAAGCCGACCGACTCTTTCTTGAATGTTTGAATCAAGAAATCGAAGAAGGAAAACAGCTTTACCCAAACGTCATCGAGACCTTGTCAGTCTTTAAACAACAAGGTATTCCAATATTCATAGCCAGCAACGGACTTGAAAAGTATTTGGAAGAAATCTGTACATATTTTCATCATCATGAATACCTTACGGACATTTACAGTATCGAAAGGTCATTGAAAGGCTCGAAAACGGATCTAGTTCACATGTTGTTGAGAAACTATAACATTGAAGAAGCCATCCTGGTTGGCGACCGAAAGTCCGATATCGAAGCTGCAAAGGAAAATGGATTAGTGGCGGTCAGCTGTCCATTTGGTTTTGCGACTGTCAATGAATTGGTGGAAGCAGATCTTCTCATCGCGGATTTTTTTGAATTACAAGCATATGTTTTTAAACGAATATCAACGCTCTCTTTCTAACAGATCTTCCTGTTCCGCTAGCCATACCACTATTTTATCTTGGATGTCCCTGATTCCCTTTTCCTCCACGAAGTTGTTCAAAAGAATTGAAAAGATGATGCCTTCCCCACTTTTGGTGGTCACATATCCAGACAAAGTGCTCGTAGCGAAAATCGTCCCCGTTTTAGCGCGGACATTTCCCACGGCCGCCGTCTTTTCCATCCGATTCCTTAATGTACCGCCTATCATCTTTTCTTTAACCCCAGCAACCGGCAGTGCATTGAGATAGGAAGGAAACCATGTTTTTTCCCGAACGGAATAAAGGAGTTTGGTCAATTCGTTCGCTGAGATCAGATTGACCTGGCTAATCCCTGAACCATCCCGCATCATGGTCGATTGCGTGTCCATCCCCATCAGCTCGAGCTTACTTTCTGCTATCTTCAATCCATTCTCCCAACTGCCTTCCCCCTTCGCTGCCTCCCCCATTTCCTTCACCAAAACTTCAGCATGTGTGTTATTGCTCAGTTTCATGAAGGGAACCAGCAATTGTGAAAGGGTCATCGAATCATGGCTGGCAATTTTCCTAGCTTGCGCGGGTGTTTTTCCTTGTTTGGTCGTACCTAACACCTTGATGCCTTGCCGTTCCATCGATTGTTCAAATAATCTTAGGGCATATTTGGTAGGATCAATCACCGCCATATATTCTTTTGTCGGCAAGCCATGTTCCGGCATAGTCCCCGTTACCGTCAAGACATTTCGCTCATGATCGCGTTCGACCTTGATTTTCTGCTTTCTGTCCGGTGCTACGGTTATCGCTTCATTAACGACTGTTACATAGTCCGTTTCCGGTTGCATCGTCACGGTTGCTTTTTTTCCAGCCCTTTTCCCTGGTGATATCTCCAGAAGGACAGTCCCGGTATCATACTCCTCATCGGGTGCGGCGGTTAAGGCTGAAACGGCCGCCCCGTAGTACTCTTGCTCATCACTTCGTATTAAATCAGGCGAATGGCGTTCATCGTCATACCATGTATCATCGCCGATAAGATCTCCATGAACATAGTGGATTCGATGTTGCTTCAACACCTTCGCCAAACCATCAAAGTCCTTTTCTAGAAGGGTTGGGTCTCCTTTTCCCTTCAAATAGACATCCCCCTGAAGGACGTTCGCGACCTGAATGCCTTTTATGTATAGTTCCGTTTGGAAGACATGCTCCTCCCCTAACGTTTCAAGTGCCGCTGCCGCTGTCAGAAGTTTCATGTTCGATGCCGGTCTCATCCTTATATCCGCATCATGCTCATACACCAATTCCCCTGTATCTGCCGAACGGATTGAAATTCCGGCTAAGGCCCCGGTTAAAGCAGGCGACTCATGTACGATACGCTTGATTTCACCAGCCATCGATTCCTCTTCATAAGCAGCCTGCATCGTTTCCCCATTAAAAAAGCACATCAAAAACAGAAAGAAAATAATGTATACTTTCCTTATAAAGGTCAAATCCATTTCACCTACTTTTAAATTTCATTCACATGTCCCTTCATATCAGGCATACACAGTATTCCGTATTCCAGGAAAGCCTCACCTCAGGGACTTTTTTAGCCCTAAAGGGAACTTTTACTAAGAATCATCCGTATAAAAGTAATGACACAGTAAGGAGTGAACATATGTATTCAAAGATTCAAGCGCCAACAAAGAAAATTTCGAAAGAATCCATCAAGGTTTGGCGGATGACGGAAACCATCACCAACCTCATTATTCTCGTCATACTCGGCATCTTATTATTCGTTGATACTTATTTTTCCTGGAAAGAGTGGATTGGATGGGTTTTAATCGGACTGACCATCATCGAATGCTTTTCCGCCATTTGGTCCATCATCATCGCCCCCATTTTATTGCAAAAATATTGGCGATATGACGTAAGCGAAGAATTCATCCAAACGAAACATGGAGCGTGGTACGAATCCCATGAACTCATCCCGATGACGAAAGTTCAATCGGTCGAGCTGAACCAGGGGCCGTTTCTACGGAAGTATGGCCTTTATACGATTAGTATCGGAACCATGGGCGACTCACATACCATACCCGCCATTCCGGAGAAAGAGGCGTATGAACTTCGAGATAAAATTGCGCACTACGCCAAGATAAAGGAAGTGGAATGACATGGCGGAACAATCCAAACGGTTACACCCGCTCAAAATCCCATTTGAAATGTGGAATGTGCTGAAGAAGGAATTCTTTTTAATTATCCTCCTTTATGTATTGAATTTTGGTACGGAAAAGGTTTATATGATCGTGCTGCAACTCATCTATCTCTTATACTTCGTATGGAAGGTCATTTCATTGACTTTGAACTGGTTCACCTATACATATCATATAAAAGAAGGAAACATTCAGATCAAGTCCGGGCTTATTTCCAAGTCCTATCGGACAGTTCCGCTTCACAAAATACAAAACGTCCAACGACGGACAACCGTCCTTCATAAGTTTTTCCACTTAACTTCTTTAACGTTCGAAACGGGAATGACTGGTGACCAAGGTTCTGTCTTGTTTGAGGCGATTTCTTTAAAAGAAGCCCAACGACTTGAAACGGAATTTTCCTCACAAGAAATCCCGGCTGTAGAAGAAGATCATCTGGAAGAGGAAAGCTTGAAAGAAACGGGTGCTGAACAAACCATACATTTCACACCGACTAAACGGGATGTGTTAAAAGCTTCCTTCACGTCACTAAGCTTCCTGGCCATCATTCCGATTGTCGCTACGATTTATAAAACACTTGATGATTTTTTCAATCTGGAAAATGCCGAAGGGGCTGTGGCATCATTTTTGAATTCATGGCTAACCATAACCATCGCTCTCATTGTTTTAGTAGGATTAGCTATTGGTTTTGGAATTATTTCCACGTACGTGAAATATGGGAAGTATGAAATTTCATCGGATGCCAAACGTGTGTATATAAAAAAAGGGGTGCTCGATGAATCTGCCTTTTCAATTCAGAAAGAAAAGGTGCAGGCGGTGGAAATCACCCAATCCCTCATCAAAAGAATGCTTGGATTAGCGGAGGTGAAACTGATAAGCGCGGGAAGTACAGGAGATGAAAAACTGGAAACGAATACGCTCTATCCATTTTTATCGGTTGACCGTGCCCATGCCATAATCGAAGAGATTTTGCCTTCTTACAAGGTGGAACGCTCCATGCATCCCTTATCGAAACAAGCTTTCATCGTGCGAATGCTAAGGCCAAGCTATATCTGGATAGTTGTGACGGTTGCCATTTTTATTTTCAAGCCAGCGATATGGTATATTTCCTTGATTCTTTTCGTACTCATTTATACATCGAGAATCATAGATTACAAAAATGGCCGCTATTTATTACATGACGAATTCATTCAATTTAAATCAGGAAGTTTGGAAACGTCCCTGTTCATCACGAAAAGAAGCAAGGTCATTCAGATTAAAGTCGAACGCTCAAGACTGCAAAAACGCTTTGGGCTCGCATCGATCGAAACCATTAACCGTTCCAAACCGGTACATCATACCAAGCTACAAGATGTTTCCCTTGAATATGCCGACGAGTTTTACACATGGTATATTGATCGCACGAAAAACATTCAAGTCGAATAACCAACCAGAAGAAAGAGTTGACTGCATCCAGTCAGCTCTTTTTTTGTAAGTCTAATTGGCTGACAATGGAGGTCACTACTGTTTTTAATGGATTCATCATTCCATGAGATGTCTGCTGTTCGAATCGCTTGGCTGCATCCACCATTGATAATTGAGCAACAGAAATTGCCTTTTGATCATCTTGAACGAGTTGATGTAAGACCTTGATGATTTCAGCATTGTACTCTTCTTTCAATCCTTTCATGATTAATTCGAAAGTATTTTCCATGATCATAATCTCCAAATCCAAGGATTTTTGATGGATTTCCGCATACTTTTCAAGACGCCCCACGGTACCGTTAACTGTTGCTGGGTTCGTAAAAAGGAGAATCTGAGGTTGAGATAGCGTACAGATGTATTCGAAGTAAGGTTCATCAATTTTAATGATGGGCACGGATGCTACCATACGTTGGTCTTGTAAAAGGGCGATATAGTTCGTGCAAGTAATTAGGATAGCATCCACTTCACATTGAGCGATCCAATCCAGTTGCTCTTTTACTTTTTTCTTTGCTTCTGTTTTATCGTAATTCCCAACAGAAGTCATTCGATACATTATGGAAGAGTCCACAAAATGCATGAGATCGATGTCATAGATTGAAAGAGCTCTTTCAATATATTCTATATTTGAATAATGGGCATGAAGGCATCCTAATCTTTTTTTCAACTCACCATTCCCCCTTCATTATGCTTTCTGATTATTCTACCAGTAAAATTCCTTTCTTGGATAATCTTTTCTTTCCTGTTTCAATCACTTTACCTCCTAATATAAGTCATTCTTATGAATTTTCTAAAAAAACTAAAAGATAGGGAAACTAAGCCGAAATATCTAGAGAACTCATAAGAAGTAGATATAAAGGAGCAAACCTATGAAACGTCTGAAAAACTGGTACTTCAATTCTCTTAAAAAACAAATACTGATACCCTTTTTAGCTTTAATTATTATTAGCGGATTTCTCATATCCTACGTAGCCTATGATCAAAGCATTGAACTAACGACAGATGAACTGAAAAATACGACAGAAGGTCAAGTAAAATCAATGAATGAAGTATCTGATCGCTTCTTCCAAGAAAAGGAAAAGAATTTAGACAGGATAAGCAAAGATATGGCCATGACCACACCCCATTCAGACGCTGATTCCATACTTACCGAGTTTACCAATACCCAAACGACCAATGAAGAGATCATCAGCTTGTACATGGGGACGGAGAAGGAAGGACAGACGATCATCTTCCCTAAAGCCTATTTACCTGGTGACTTTGACCCAAGGCAACAAGATTGGTATCAAGCCGCTTTGAAAGGAAAGAATGAAGTCATATGGACCGAGCCTTATACGGATACTGCGACCAATTCCCTTATCATCACGGCAGCAAAAGCAATCTATGATGGCGATAAATTGGTCGGCGTTCTTGGTGTCGACATCGCGATGGAAACGTTACTGAATACGATCAATCAGACGAAATTCGGGAAAACGGGATATGCCATTCTACTGAATGAGAAAGGGTCTATCCTTGCCCACCCTGATCAATCGAAAATCATGAAGGATCTTTCGGCTCAACCCATTTTTCAGCAAATGAAAGGTGAATCAGGATCTATGATCCTGGATTTTGAGGATAAAAGGCAAATCATCGGATACTCATCCAGTCCTACTACTGGTTGGAAAATAGTTGGAGTCGTGGATAGAGATGAAGTGGTGGACCGTGCAAGCTCTATGGTCATGCACAATATCCTGGCCATGATCGTCACTTTTACTTTGGCTACCATTTTTTCCATCTTCATCACACGTTCTTTGACAAAGCCCATTAAACGCCTTCAAGAATCCATCAAGAAAATGGCTGGCGGTGACTTCGCCTCCACGATTTCCATTTCCAGTGGGGACGAACTCGGCAAGCTTGCAGAAGACACCAACACCTTAGCAGAGAATATGAGTGCCATGCTTAAAAATGTCCATGCCCTTTCCAATAAGGTTGCCGATTCCTCCATGTTGCTCGTTGCCAGTGCCGAAGAGAATTCGGCTGCCGCAAACGAGGTCGCCATGACGATGGAACAAATCGCTTCAGGTGCCATTGATCAGATCGAAGTCGGCCAAGATAACGAAACGGCCATAGAGCTCATGGCCGACAAAATCAACAACCTGGAAAATCAGGCAGAAAAAATGTCGCTTGCCTCCGGTGACATGTTCAAGGCATCGGAAAATGGAATGATCACCGTTCAGGGCCTAAAACAACAATTCGATGTTACAGCCCAGATCTCCAATCAGATGAGTACAGCCGTAAAATCACTGGATGTTCGATCCCATACGATTAGCGATATCGTCAAAACCATAACAGGGATTGCCGGGCAAACCAATTTACTCGCCTTGAATGCAGCCATCGAGGCAGCCAGGGCAGGCGAGCATGGAAAAGGTTTCGCCGTCGTTGCCGATGAAGTGAAAAAATTGGCCGAACAAACGGAACACTCCTTAAAGGAAATAGCAGAAATCATTTTTGCCATGCAAACTGATACCGCAAATACGGTTAGCTTGATTGATCAGGTCAACCAGAAAATCGATCATCAGAGTACATCCGTCACTAACACCGAAGTGGCCTTTGGCGATATTGCATCAATCATCTCTACCACATTCAGTAACTTTGATGAAATAACAAGTACCATGCACGAAATGATTGCCCAGATTGCCGTGATGTCAGGCAACGCGAAACAATTAAACTCCGTTAGTCAGGAGGCAGCTGCCGGCACAGAAGAAGTGTCCGCTTCAATTGAAGAGACGAATGCCTCCATGGAACAATTAAATGCCCTGGCTGGGGAATTGGACAGCCTATCGCAGGAAATGCATAAGGAGATCCAGAAATTCAGCTACTAAACAAAAGAAAGAGCAGAAGCCAAAAGGCCCTGCTCTTTTTACATGCTCTAAATTAAAGTGGTCTTCTTCTATTCGTAAGCGTTTCATCCGTTTCAGTAATACCTGTGTATGAAGAGTTACCCCTTTTCGCATCGGCATCCACCAATACAAGCAGTTTCCCATTCTTAACATCCGATTCATATTGAGTGGCTTCACGTTCAGGGATACCGAGGCCAATCAATGTACCGGCCAAACCACCTGTACCAGCTCCTACTGCCGCACCAGCTAATGTAGCTGCAATCGGTCCAGCCGCAAGTACCGGTCCGATTCCTGGAATGGCCAAAGCACCGATTCCCGCTAAGAATCCAGCTGTTCCGCCTAGAACTCCACCAGTGGCAGCTCCAGTAGCAAGCCCTTCCTCTACTTTCGTTCCAGTTTCTTTTTTCACCGTTCTAAGTTCTTCTTTATCTTTAGCAACCACCGAAATATCATCTTGAGTATATCCTTGAGCCTGTAATGCCTCAACTGCCTGAATGGCCTCTGATCCAGTATCATAAACTCCAATTATACGTTTATCCATATCTATCATCCTCCTTAAAGAATGTTGTTTGTCGCTCCCTCTTTACATACCCCCGGAATCCAAAGCACTAAACACATTTCCACCGGAAAAGATTTATGGTTCAAGCCCATTTATAAGGGTATATAAAATTATAGTTTGCATACTTATAGGAGGTTTTTTTTTAATGCTTATCGATTTACTGAAAGATTTAGTCTCCATTGACAGTTCCTCCAAAGAAGGGGCCAATGAAGCAGTGGATTTCTGTGCCGGTTGGCTTAAGGGCCAGGGATTGACTGTGGATGTGATTGAAAATAACGGGTACAAAATGCTCGTTAGCGAAATCGGGAGTGGAGAAAAAACATTGATATGGAATGGCCATGTTGATGTAGTGAGCGGGACGCCTAATCAATTCTTCCCCGAGGTGCATGAAGGGAATTTATATGGCCGTGGAACGGCCGATATGAAAGCGGGGGTTGCAGGCATGATGTGCGCCTTCGCCGAATTGAAAGATAGGGACTTAGGGTTGAAAATCCAGCTACAAATCGTTTCCGATGAGGAAATCGGGGGCTTGAACTGCTCTGGCTACCTAGCGAAGCATGGATATCGAGGCGATTTCGTCATTTGTGCAGAACCCACGCAGTTAGGCATCGGCCTACAGGCTAAGGGCTCCCTTCGCCTCGATATCGAAGTTTCCGGTAAATCCGCACATGGAAGCCGTCCATGGGAAGGTGTCAATGCCATCGAAAAGGCCTATGATATCTATACGAAAATCAAGGCCCTTCCTTTCACACGGGAACATACCCCCCTTTACGCTTCCCCCTCTCTCAATCTCGCAAAAATAAAGGGCGGAGATGTGTACAATAAAGTACCGGATGCTTGTTTACTCAGTCTCGATATTCGTTATCTTCCGACCCAGACAATGGAGGAAATCGTCGAGCAAATCGAAACCGTGGTAGGCAAGAACGTCCATATTAACATGTATAGTAAACCCGTTAATACGGAAGAAAACGATCCTTACATCACCCTACTCCGTCCGATTATCGAAAAGAACACGAAACAGGAAGCGGTCGTCTTCGGTCAACATGGCTCCGCTGACACCATCTTCTTTGCAGCGTACGGCATCCCAGCCATCGAATTCGGTCCAAAAGGGGAGAATTGGCATGGTGACCGGGAATGCGTCAATCTCGAATCCGTCGAAGTCTATCAAAAAATGCTCGTTGATTTTGCCTCTGAATTCATTTTACAAAAATAAGTATAGAAAGAAGCCGATATGTTCATCTATCGGCTTCTTTTTTTATAGAAGAATCCATCGTGAACGTCACTTCTAACCTCTTAAAACGGAAAATTCTCTTCTTTCCATATAATTGACAGCCTTTTCTTTCAAAAATGACTCGTCATACCCTCTTAAAATGGCAAAACCATAAAGTAGGCTTTTAAGCCCATACTTTTTCCATTTATTTTTCCATATTCATACAAAATACGTTATGAAATTAAGTAATCTTCCAAATTTTATAGGAAACCGTGAAGTATTTCGTGATAAAAGTTCAAATTAATATCATTCCTTTTACCTAGTTTATTTTTCAATGAAATGTTTTTGTAACACAATTACTATGCCACCGAAACATTATTGTCATATAGACCTGTTATTCTAAGTCTACGCTTTAAAACAAAGGAGAATATTAATTGAAAAAAATACTACTTCCTATTATCACTGCTTTCTTCCTGGTATTTAGTTTTTCCGGAGTTTCATCAGCTGCTACTACTACATATAAAGTTAAAAGTGGTGACACACTATGGGGCATCGCGAGTAAACATAACATAACGGTCAATCAACTAAAGAGTTGGAACAACCTTAAAAAAGATCATATTAAACCAAAACAAGTTTTAAAAGTTAAGAAAACTGCAACGAAGGCAAAACCCAAAGCAAAAAAAGCATCAAAGAAATATAAAACTATCACAGTTAATGCTACAGCCTATACAGCGAACTGCAAAGGGTGCAGCGGGATTACGGCAACTGGCCTTAACCTGAAGAAAAACCCTAAAGTCAAAGCTATTTCTGTCGATCCTAAAGTCATTCCACTAGGAACAAAAGTTCATGTAGAAGGTTACGGAGATGCCGTAGCAGCAGATAAAGGCAGTGCGATTAAAGGAAAAAAAATCGACGTCTTCTATTCTTCTAAAACAAAAGCTCTTAACTGGGGCAGAAAAACAGTAAAAGTGAAAGTCTATCAATAAAAAGTAATCAGCTTGTAACAATTCAGGCTGTTTTTTTTTTGCCTTTTTTTCTTTTATAGTCATTATTTCACCATTCATATTTACTGAAAATTCAGCTAATGGTATGATTGGTCCATCAATCAGAAGCGAGGTGTACATATTGAAGATAGTCGTTATCGGAGCCGGTGCACTTGGTTCCTATTATGGAGGTAGACTACAGCAAGCAGGACAACAGGTTCAATTCGTCGTCCGTAAAAACCGAGCCCAACAATTGAGAGAGCAAGGGTTGAACATAACAAGCCCTCATGGAAACTATGAGTTTAACGAACTTCAATTCACAGAGGACGTACATGACATACAACAAGTTGACTTGGTCCTCCTAACGGTAAAAGGGTTCCACCTGAGAGGGGCGCTGCCTGACTTGAAGGTCCTGGTCGATAAAGGGGCAAAGGTTCTTCCCCTTTTAAATGGACTCGAGCATATCTCCATACTTCAGGATGAACTGGGCGAAGCGAACGTCATAGGGGGAAGTGCCTTCATTATCGCTACCTTAAACGAAAAAGGCCATGTCGTACACTCTAACCGGAACCATGACTTAATTTATGGCCCGCTTCATCCCTCTCAACAAGAGATCTGCGATGAGTTTGAACAAGCAGTTAGTTCAGCCATCATGGGAGCAAGCAGGACAGAAAACATCTTAATTCGTCTATGGATTAAATATATGTTCATTACTGCTTTCTCCGGCGTGACAACAGCATCCAATCTTCCCATAGGGACCATACGCAACTATCCAGAAACGAACCGGGTACTGGAAAAGGCGCTTGTGGAAATGCAGATGCTCGCTAACGCTCATGGCATTGGATTGACGGAAAGGAATGTCGCTCAGGCACTGGAGGACATAGCCGCTTTACCCGACGAAGCTACCTCCTCCATGCATCAGGACCGTCGGAAAAATCAATCCCTTGAAGTCGAGCATTTACAAGGGGGTGCCCTAAGGCTCGCCAAAAATGCCCATATCCAACTTCCTGTGATTGAAACCCTCTACGCACTCATCAAGCCTTTTGAACAATGATTTTTCTTAGGCACCAGTTTTAAAACTGGTGCTTTCTTGTTCCTCCTCTCTTCTCCCTCTCTCTCACTTTCCAAGACCAAAAAGACCAAAAAGAACAATATCACCAAAAGAATATTCTGACTCTTTCTTCTGTTACACTATAGTTAATTAAAGAAAGCGCTATCATATAACAAAGGAGAATACAGTATGAAACTATTAAAAAATCTAACTGTCCAAGTCATCATAGGTATCATTCTCGGTATTACAGTCGGTTTCTTATTCCCTGCTTTCGGTGAACAGCTGAAAATCTTAGCTGATTTGTTTATTAAAATGATAAAAATGGTCATCGCACCCATCATATTCTTAACCGTCGTTATCGGCATTGGCGGCATGGGTGACATGAAGAAAGTGGGTCGTATCGGTGGGAAAGCCCTCCTTTACTTCGAAATCGTTTCCACCGTTGCCCTTGCGATTGGTCTTATCGTGGTCAACCTGTTAGGACCGGGTAAAGGATTTAACATCGATTCAGTGGAAGGCGGAGATGTATCGCAATATACAACCGCTGCTGAGGAAACAGAACACGGTGCCATAGCCTTTATCTCCAATATCATCCCGGACAATGCTGTCGCTGCAATGGCCGGTGGCGACTTGCTTCCTATTCTGTTCTTTGCCGTCTTGTTCGGTATCTCCATGGCAATGATCGGACCAAAAGTACAACCTGTCGTCTCCTTCTTACAACATATAGCGGATATTTTCTTCGGCATCGTTGGGATCATCATGAAGTTTTCACCGCTGGCGGCATTTGGGGCCATGGCCTATACCATCGGTAAGTTCGGGCTTGGTTCTCTAAGTTCTTTAGGACAATTAATGGCTAGCGTATATATTACCATGGCGTTATTCATCATCATCGTCCTTGGGGGCATCGCAAAATTCTATGGCTTCAACATTTTCAAATTCATCGCTTATTTAAAAGAGGAACTTTTATTGGTATTGGGAACTTCTTCTTCGGAATCCGCATTGCCAAGTGTGATGAAGAAGCTTGAGAATTACGGATGTTCAAAATCCGTGGTCGGGCTGGTCGTACCGACCGGTTATTCCTTTAACCTTGATGGCACATCGATTTACCTGTCGATGGCGGCCATTTTCATCGCCCAAGCTTATGGCGTGGATTTAAGCATCTGGCAGGAAATAACCCTTCTTGGAATCCTGATGCTAACATCTAAAGGGGCTGCAGGTGTAACAGGATCCGGTTTCATCACCCTTGCGGCAACATTGGCTGCTTTCCCGATGATTCCTGTTGAAGGCATGGCACTTCTTTTAGGGGTCGACCGCTTCATGTCGGAAGCTCGTGCCATCACGAACCTGATCGGAAACAGTGTTGCTACAGTTGTCATTTCTAAAACAGAAGGCGAATTTGATCCAACTCATTCAAACTACAACAATTTGGATGAAGTAGCCGCCTCCACAGATCGATGAAGAACGGACACTAAGAAAGAGGATAGATGGGAAGCAGAACTCTCTGCCCGCATCTATCCTCTTTTCCATATGCATTCTTACTTCCTTACTGTCCCTTGAAACACTTCTTCACTCCGTTTTATTGTCCCTATTGACTGAACCCACCATCATTTCTTAAAACTTATCAATCATATTCATTTAAGATTTCCCGAAAAGTGTTTATACTTTTATATAGCAGATGATATTAGCTTATAGACATTCACTTTAAATTAAAAACAAAATGATACAAAACGGGAGGTTTTATCATGAAAGATTACGGATTATACATTAATGGGGAATGGTCCGATCACGGACTTGAAAAAATCGAAGTGAAAAACCCGGCAACCGATGAAATTGTCGCCACTGTCCCAAAAGGAGGAGCCACGGAAGCAGCCAAAGCTGCCGATGCAGCTTATGCGGCCTTTACTGATTGGGCTGCCCTCTCGGTTTATGAACGTGCGGATTTGATCTGGAAATGGCATAAATTGATCGACGACAATAAAGAAGAACTAGCTAGAATCATGACAGAGGAACAAGGTAAACCATTGAAAGAAGCCCTTGGGGAAATGAACTATGCGAATGGATTTTTATCCTGGTTTGCCGAAGAAGGAAAACGGGTGTATGGGGAAACGATTCCTGCCTCCACTACGAATAAGCGACTTTTTGTAACCAAACAACCAGTCGGTGTCGTAGCCGTCATTACCCCATGGAATTTCCCGGCGGCGATGATTACGCGAAAAGTGGCACCCGCACTTGCCGTCGGCTGTACGGTTGTCATTAAACCCGCGAATCTGACGCCGATTACAGCTTTGAAAATGGCCGAATTGGCTGAAGAAGCAGGCATTCCAAAAGGTGTCATCAATGTAGTGACAGGTAAATCATCGGAAATCGGCGAAACTTGGCTTCAAGATACCCGGATTCGCAAATTGACCTTCACCGGTTCAACGGAAGTCGGGAAAACTTTAATGAAGGGCTCTGCCGAAACCGTGAAGAAGATATCGCTTGAGCTGGGTGGCCACGCTCCCGCCATCGTTCTGGAAGATGCCGACCTCGATAAAGCCGTTGAGGGCATCATTAGTTCGAAATTCCGGAACGCCGGACAAACATGCGTGTGTTCAAACCGCATTTATGTTCATGAATCCATCCAGGACGTCTTCATCGAGAAGCTTGTTGCCAAAGTGAACGAACTGAAAGTGGGCAACGGTTTGGAAGAAGGCGTCGACATCGGACCTCTTATTGACCAAAGTGCAGTCGAAAAGGTACAAAAGCAAATTGACGAAGCCATCAATAGCGGAGCCAAACTCGAAGCTGGTGGGAAATCGATTGGCGGACTCTTCCTTGAACCGACCATCCTTTCCAACGTCAGCGATAGCATGCTTTGCATGAATGAAGAAACATTCGGACCACTAGCACCGATTGCTTCCTTCAAGACAGATGAAGAAGCGGTACAACGTGCAAACGACTCGATTTTCGGGCTGGCAGCATACGTCTTCACCGAGAACATCTCAAGGGGCATTAAAGTCACCGAAGCCCTGGAATTCGGGATCGTCGGCTTGAACGATGGCCTCCCTTCCGTTCCACAGGCACCATTCGGCGGATTCAAGCAAAGTGGGCTTGGCCGCGAAGGCGGACATCATGGGATTGAAGAGTTTTTAGAGGTCAAATATATTTCACTAGGCCTATAATCAAATATTGGTACAAAAAAAACGGGACCAACTCTCAAAGAGTCGATCCCGTTTTTTCATTCAATTAAATCTTCCCCGAGTTTTTCCTCTTTCCTGATCCTGATGAACTTAACGATATTCAATACAATCGTTTTAATGACGGAATAAGTCGGTACAGCCAGGATCATCCCAATGATGCCTGCGATGTTTCCCGCAACCAATAAAAGGATGATGATGGTTAACGGATGCGTATTTAGCTTTTTCCCGATGACCAGCGGTGAAATGACATTACCGTCCAACTGCTGAACAATCGTGATGACCACTATGACCAAAAGCGCCTGTGTCGGCGAATGAATCAAGGCCACGATCACTGCAGGAGCGGCTCCTATAAATGGGCCGACATAGGGAATGATATTGGTAACGGCACCTATCAATGCAAACAGGAAGGCATAAGGCAAATCAATGATTAAATACCCCACGAACGTCCCAATTCCAACAAACAAGCAGACTAGCATTTGCCCCTGTATGTATGTCGTAAGGGTCTCTCCCGTTTCCTTAAGAACGGATAATGCCGGTTTGTGATAACGGACCGGTACAAATTTCATGATGGAGCTTGGTAGCTTATCGCCATCCTTCAACATATAAAACAGGATGAATGGAACCGTTACGACTACCAACGTTATATTCGTGACAACGCTGAATACAGAAGACAGACTTTTAGTAATATTGCCCGGTAGGTCCGTCAAGTATCTTTGAAGGGAATCTCCCACTTCTTTCAAAGACACATAATCCTGTTCCATCGTCCACATGAACCATCTTGATTTGGATAAATCTTCGATGAACGTTCTGGATTGATTAAAATAATCAGGAAGGTTATTAATCAAATCCGTGACCTGACGTGAAAGGGACGGGCCGACAAGACCGACCAATAAACTTACTAGACCAAGGAATATCACATACAGCAATAAAATCGCCAATCCCCTCGGCACTCTCCTTTTCACGAGCAAATCGACCGTCGGATTGAACAAGAAATAAAGAAAACCGGAAATGAGTATTGGAAAGAACAAAGTTGAAGTGAAAATTACGATTGGTTCAAAAAGAAACGAAATCTTCGTCCCCACATAAAATAACACGGACAATAGCAATAGCTCTAATGTCCAAAAATGCAGTTTAGCCTTGAACAAGTTATCTCCTCCTATATAACTCTTCTTTTTCTAAAGAAAGATGATCCATTATGTATGTAAAATTTTATAATGCTACCTATCATTGATAGAAGTTTACCATACTTCCATTACCACAACGTAAAATTCTGTATAAAATTTATTTCAATGATTCCCAGGATTTACATTGGGAAAAAATCATCCTTCTCAAGGCAGTCTTTTAGGATGGGAAACCCCTTTTCGGTCAAAACGACCAATTTATCGGTCAAACTTGCCTTTTATCGGTCTATTCATCCTATTTATCGGTCAAATCCAGCACTTTATCGGTCAAACCCCATCTCAGCACACAAAAAAACCCCGCTGCAATGAGCGGGGTCCATCTTCTTATTTTTGATCTTGAAGAGTAGCTTCAAGCATTGTACCGTTCTTGGCAAGGTTTGTATACCAAGAGAATGCTTTTTCAAGAACATGCGGTGTTTGGTGTCCACCAGTTAGAGCGACAGCTTCGTTGAAATAATCACGAAGTTGTTGACGGTAATCCGGATGTGCACAGTTTTCAATGATTGCATGTACACGTTCTTTTGGTGCTAGACCGCGTAAATCAGCGTAACCTTGTTCTGTAACGATAACATCCACATCATGCTCAGTGTGGTCAACGTGAGATACGAAAGGAACGATACTTGAGATTTTGCCGCCTTTTGCATAGGACTTCGTTACGAAGATACCCAAGCGTGCATTACGAGCATAGTCTCCAGAACCACCGATACCATTCATCATTCTTGTACCAGAAACATGTGTTGAATTTACGTTTCCGTAAATGTCGCATTCTAACGCAGTGTTGATAGAAATCAATCCAAGACGACGGATGACTTCCGGGTGGTTAGAAATTTCTTGTGGACGAAGAACGAGTTTATCACGATATTTATCAAGTTCGCCATATACTTGCTTACCTTTTTCTTCAGCCAAAGTAATGGAGCAACCTGAAGCGAATTTAACTTTTCCAGCATCGATAAGATCGAATACTGCATCTTGTAACACTTCAGAGTATACTTCTAAATCTTTGAATTCAGAATCAATTAAACCATTCAACACGGCGTTTGCAACGGAACCTACACCTGATTGAAGTGGTGCAAGCGATTCAGTTAAACGACCAGCCTTGATTTCTTCGCGAAGGAAGTTAGTAAGGTGATTGGCCATGACAGCAGTCTCTTCATCAGGAGGCACGATTGTAGAAGGTGCATCCGTAACTGTTGCCACAACAATCCCTTTCACTTTTTCAGGATCAACAGGAATACCGATCGAACCAATACGATCACTTGCACTCGTCAATGGAATCGGTTGGCGCTCACCTTGTTGAGCTGGTAAATATATATCATGCATGCCTTCTAATCCTTCTGGATGAGACACGTTTAATTCGATGATGACATTCTTCGCTTCTTGTACGAAGATAGCTGAGTTACCTACAGAAGTTGTCGGAATGATTAATCCGTCTTCTGTGATAGCCACTGCTTCGATGATAGCAAAGTCGATTGGTCCAACAATCCCTTGACGAACTAATTCAGCCGTATGAGATAGATGTTGGTCGACATAAGTGATTTCATCAGCATTGATTTTATTACGAATACCTTTATCCGCTTGGAATGGTAAACGTTTATTTATGAGTCCGGCTTCCGCCATATGTTGGTCGACTTCAGGTCCTAATGATGCACCTGTATATACGTCAACTTTGAATTTTTCAGTTTTCGCTCTTTCAACTAGAGCCATTGGAATAACTTTCGCATCACCAGCACGAGTAAATCCACTCATACCTAGTTTCATACCATCTTTAATCCATGAAGCAGCTTCTTCTGCAGTGACAACTTTCCCCTTAAGTTGCTCATTGCGGATTTTTTTGAAAACGCTTTCGTTCATACAAAAGACCCCCATTTTCGCTTTTCTTACACCTAATTTTATCAAGTACGTGTAATTGTCACATTCTTTTATGAATGAAAAGCCTTAAAAGGAGCACAAAACAGCATTTTTATTACACGAAACAGAAACTCTAAAAACCAAGTGCTCTTCGGAACTGGCTTGCGTACGTTTGGCTAACTTGAATTTTCGAATGATCCTTCATCACAAGCAAGAATGTAGAGTGAAAGTCAGGCAAGATTTCCTCAATGAAATGAATGTTGACAATATAGGAACGGTGCACCCGAATAAACATTTCACTTGGTAAAACGAACTCCAATTCACTTAAATTCAATTTATGGAAACCACTCACGCGTTCAGACTGGATCCTTGTCTTCCTATTTTGCGCTTCTAAAAACAGGATTTCCTCATAAGGAAGCGGAATCCATCTGTCTTCCGTCTTGACGGTTAAAAAGGAAGTCGGCAACACGAACGGCTTGGAGGGAAGGATGGCTGTCACGGCGCCCATTGGATTTTCACCTTCCAGGATGGGAACGCTCAAACCATAATACGGGACGCCAAATACATCACTTTCAACTTGAACGGCAATTTTCTTCCGGCTCTGCAATGCCTTGAAAGCGGCCGTCCCTTCACTTATTAAATCTCCAGGTTTAATCCCGACATCGATTTGTTTGCTTGGTTGATAATAGATAAACTGCTCAGAATCAGCCACTGCAATCGAAGCGTTTTTTGGAACAAACTCACTAATGATATTTAAAACGGATTTAACCGTAAATTGATCCATTTTTCCCCACCCCATAAAGAACATATTGATTGATTATTTTCACTCTAAAGAAAAAGACTTTCTTCTGATTTTTCCCATATTAATGAAAAATGGAAGTAAATAAGCGAAAATCGTCGAAAAAAGCCAGAAAACAGGATTTAAATTACCTGTCCCATTTCATTATAGTGGGTACTCCCACCAATTTCTATGGTGGAACCAATAAAAAATCCGTCCTTCTATTATAAAATTCACTTCCAGGATATAAACTATTCAAATACGCTGCCGAAAAGGTTTGCCACTATCTCTAAAACACAGGAAAAACCGTTCCTCTTTTTATAGAAGAAACGGCTTCCTAACTTAGACATCTGCTTTTTTAGACGGGGAATTGGTTCGGAGAAGTAAGATTGATTCTAAATTCTTCAATGGTAATTCTAATAAATAAGACCTGTCGGTAGGTTGGTAAATGTTTTCGGATATCAGTTCAGTCACAATCTTTTGCTTTTTCCTGGAAACAATCTCAATCAACTTGCCCATCTGTCCCCTCCTTTAATGTTTTCCTCAGTCGTTCTTTAATGCATCGTGCCCTTCTTTTCCTGTCCGGATATTCACCACATTGGCTAATTCATAGATGAAGATCTTTCCGTCTCCAGGTTTTCCAGTGCTTAAGAATTTCCTGGCAACATCCACTACATCTTGAACGGGGACTTCACATACTACAATCTCTATTTTCATTCGGTCATGTAAGGATATTTCCCGATTTCGGCCTCGATATGTTTCGACATAACTCTTCTGTAGCCCAGTACCTTTCGCATCTGACACCGTGATACCACTGACACCAATCTTCGCCAACTCCTCTTTGAACTGTTCAAACTTGATTGGCCGCGTAATGATTTCGATTTTCGTCAATACCTGAGACATATGAATTCCCTCCTTTAAATTGATTCGTGATAGGCCTTTTCACCGTGGAGTGTAAGATCGAGCCCCGTTGTTTCATCTTCTTCGCTGACACGTAATGGAACGAACAAGCTAATGACTTTTGCGATGATATACGTGACTACAGCCACGAAGATATATGTGGCGATAATCGCTACAACTTGTTTCCAAAGTAGGTTGAAGTCTCCGTAGAACAAACCGTTGGCTCCCCCTTCATTCACCGAAGTAGTCGCGAATAATCCCGTCGCGATTCCACCCCAAGTGCCTCCAATGCCATGTAAGCCGAAAGCATCAAGTGCATCATCATAGCCCAATTTGTTTTTAAGGAAGAATACACCCCAGTAACAAACCGCTCCACCAATGACCCCAATCAGGATGGAAGATGCTGTCGTCACGAACCCACAGGCTGGTGTAATGGCCACCAATCCAGAAATGGCACCCGATACTGCACCAAGCAAGGTTGCCTTCTTATTTGTCATGTACTCAACGATTAACCAGCCAATGATACCAGCCGCAGCTGCAACAGCCGTATTCACGAAAACATTCATCGCCACTGCATCGATCGTCAAGGCACTGCCGACATTAAAACCGTACCAGCCAAACCAGATCAACGATCCACCAAGGAATGTTAAAGGTAGATTATGCGGGGCACTGTTTCCTGATTCCTTCCTTTTCCCCAACATGATAGCCAACACTAAACCAGCAACACCTGAAGAGATATGAACGACGTTACCGCCGGCGAAATCAAGCGTACCAAGTTCAGCTAACCAGCCGCCTCCCCATACCCAGTGAGCAACGGGTGCGTATACGAATAAAGACCAAAGAATGGTGAAAATTAAGAAAGCGGAAAATTTCATTCGTTCAGCGATCCCGCCTGCGATAATGGAAACGGTCAATACTGCGAATGTCATTTGGAATAGCATGAATAAACTATGAGGAATTGTGTCGCTGTATGGGCCAGGAGCGAAGCCGACATCCTTTAAACCTACCCAATCCAGACCGCCTAGGAGAGTATTTCCTGGTGAGAAGGATAATGAATACCCAACCAGCACCCAAAGAATAGAAATGACAGCGAGTGGCATATAACTATGCATTGCCGTATTGAGGACATTCTTGCTTTTTACCATCCCTCCATAAAATAGGGCAATTCCTGGAGTCATAAGCCAAACCATCATTGTCGCTAAAAACATGAATACCGAATCTGCCATCTGCATTTGTTTTTCCCCCTTAAATTTTTAATATGTTATGTTATATAACATTGTTATGTGATGTAATTTATCATATACTTAATTTTCAAAAAATTCAACCATTTTATTTACTTTTTTTGAAAATCCTATGTAATAAGCACCGGAAAACGAACGGTACGAAATAGATTCTTAGTCCTTTCCTCACATGGTTTCATACTCTTCTTATAAAAATCCGCGCAAAAAAGGGCCCTAATAATAAGGGCCCCTCCTAACTATATGACTAGCAACAGCGTGATACCTTCCCATCCTTAGCGTTATACCTTTCGTCCTGCGCTTCGCAGAAGAACTCTTTCCTTGTCTTAATCGTTTTATCAGGATGTTCCAGCTTCATATGGGCTACATACGTTTCATAACTAGGAACTCCGACAAGTAGACTAATGAATTGCTTTCGGTAGCTAAGAATCCGGGTAATTTTTTTTAACATGGTTTCCTTCCCTCCATTATCACCTTGATATATAAGGAGATTCATGCATGTCAATTTTTTCATTTTTGATGATCTTGATCCATAATCGTACCGCGGAAATCAAGACAGTGATGACCACGATCATAAAGAAGGCACAAAGGGCTGCATCTAAATAATCATTGAAGATGACTCGTTTCATTTCCGCTAAATTCGCCGCCGGAGCAAGGACCTCTCCTGCATCATAGGCAGCCTTGAATTTGTCCTTATGCGCCAAAAAGCCAATTGCAGGGTTTTCGTGGAATAGCTTTTGCCAACCCGCTGTCATCGTCGCAATTAATATAAAGGTCGTCGGTAAAAGTGTGACCCATGTGTACGCTTTCTTGCCCATCTTGAACAAGACGGTCGTACCAAGCAGTAACGCAATCGCGGATAGCATTTGATTCGCAATCCCGAACAATGGCCATAGTGTATTGATTCCTCCAAGCGGATCAATGACCCCCTGGTACAGGAAGTATCCCCACCCTAGAACACAAATGGCTGTCGCGATGATGTTCGGCACCCATTTATTCGTTTGCGCAAATGGTTTATAAAAAGTACCGATAATATCTTGAATCATGAAACGGCCCACCCGGGTACCGGCATCAATCGTCGTCAAGATGAACAGTGCCTCGAATAGTATCGCGAAATGATACCAAAACGCCATCAAGGAAGCACCCCCGACTACTTGTGAGAAAATATGCGCCATCCCAATCGCAAACGTGGGAGCTCCTCCAGTACGGGATAATATCGTTTCCTCCCCGACATCATCGGCAAGGTCCGTAATCATATCAGGCGTCAAGACAAATCCCCAATCAGATATCGTCGTCGCAACCTGAGCCGGCTCCGTCCCAATGACAGCACCCGGACTATTAATGGCAAAGTAAATACCCGGTGTTAATACGCAGGCCGCTACCATCGCCATGATGGCCACGAATGACTCAGTCAGCATGGCTCCATATCCGATTGGACGTGCATGGGATTCACGTTCGATCATCTTAGGCGTCGTACCCGATGAAACGAGCGCATGGAATCCAGACACCGCCCCACATGCAATCGTGATGAATAAAAATGGGAATAGGTTACCCGAGAAAACCGGCCCCGTTCCATCAATGAACTGCGTGACCGCAGGCATTTCAAGATTAGGCATGACGATGAAGATGCCTAGTGCAAGAGCGATGATCGTACCGATTTTCAAGAAGGTACTTAGATAATCCCGCGGAGCCAAAAGCATCCAAACCGGTAGCACAGAAGCAACAAAACCATACACAATCAAGAGGATGGCAATCGTTTCACCTGAGTATGTAAACATGGGAGCCAATGTTGCACTTTCCGCTACAAAACGTCCGAAGTACAAAGCAAGCATCAACAGGATAATCCCGATGATGGATCCTTCCCCGACTCGTCCAGGCCTGATATACCGCATGTAAACACCCATAAGGACGGCAATAGGTATGGTCGAAGCAATCGTGAACATCCCCCAAGGGCTTCCTACCAAGGCCTTCACGACTACTAGCGCAAGCACGGCCAATAAAATGACCATGATGCCAAAAATCCCTAGCATGGCAATGAATCCTGTGACGGGACCGATTTCTTCTTTTATCATTTCACCAAGCGATTTACCATTTCGGCGCATCGATCCGAAGAGAATGACGAAATCCTGTACCGCACCGGCCAAAACGACACCCACCACAAGCCATAGCGTGCCCGGCAGATACCCCATCTGTGCCGCTAAGATAGGCCCTACAAGTGGCCCTGCCCCAGCAATCGCTGCAAAATGATGACCAAACAGTACCCATTTATTCGTCGGTACATAGTCCTTACCATCATTATTCAATTCAGCTGGAGTCTTACGTTTATCATCAAGCTCGAATACTTTCTGTGCGATAAATTTACTATAAAAGCGATAAGCAATCGAATAGACACAGAGAGCAGCCGTAACAATCCACATAGCATTAATGCTTTCCCCGCGATTTAAGGCGACAACACCGAAGCTCACGGCTCCCAACGCAGAGATGATTCCCCAAAGAATAACTGATTTAAGCGCTTTCATTTTTTTCATCTCCTACCCCATTGTATTTACTAATTATTGTGCCTGAACGTTTTCCACAGCCTCCTTAAAACGACTAAACAACGTTAATTTTGTATATATTCTGAATTATATGTCATTTTATGGTTAATAAGCAATAGGTTTTCTTCACTAGCCGAAATTAATAGCACGGCATGTACCGTTACGATTTTTTCAGACTACCCAGACTTCCTCCCCCTACGTCCAGACTCCGTTTTTAACGTTTATTTCCATACTACCTATTTAATTCCTATCGCCTATTCCGCTATAATAAAAAGGAAAGTTTAGCCATCACCTGAGCTGATGAACGAATGGGAGGTATGACAATGGAATTTTTGACCGTTGGACAATTGTCTAAGCGAGCGAATGTGACGATAAGAACCATCCGTTACTATGACCAGATTCAATTATTAACGCCTGAATACAGGCACGCCAATGGCCGCAGATATTACTCGGCCAATGACCTGAAGCGACTTGAGAAAATCTGCCTGCTTAAAGCCCTTTCTTTTTCATTGGACGATATCAAAACCGTATTGAATAAAGAATCCTTCAAAGAATTACTTCTCCAGCACCAACAACAAATACAATCCGATATAAAAGAAGAGGAAAATACATTAAAGAACATCCAGACTTTATTAAACAGTATCGAAATCGAAGGAGAATTCAATTGGGAGTTACTGCTTCCATTATTCAAAAGAAAAGAGCATAATCGAGGGTCACACTTCAACGAGGAAGAACAGAAAACCATCAATAAACTACCCAAAATGGAACAAAATGATATCAGCATGAAGCAATGGATCAATCTCATGAAGAGAATCGAATGGTCCCTTGAAAAGGGCGTTTCCCCCTTATCGGAAGAAGGACGGCTCATTGCCGAAGATTCCCTCCTGCTGTCCGAGTTGGTATTTCAGGGAAACAAAGAGCTTGAGGAGAAATTCTGGGAAATTCGAAAGTCCAAGGAAGGATCCGCTTCCGCAGGTTTGTATCCGATAAACGAAGATGTGCTGACCTTCTTGGATGAGGCAATTGCCTCGGTAACGGAATGTACCCCATAGGTTCCAGTTTTTTGGACCAACTAAAAAAAATGTGCGCCAAGAGGCACACATTTTTTTTCATCCCGTGTGATTTCCATTTAAGGAACCGCGATGAAGTTCAGCATAGAAACCTTTTTGCTTCAATAACTCGGAATGGGACCCTTTTTCGATGATTCTCCCCTCATCCAATACCAGTATTTGATCGCTTTGCTGAATCGTATTCAGTCGATGCGCAATGACGAAACTTGTTCGCCCCTTCATCAATCGATGTAACGCCTCCTGTATTTTGATTTCGGTGATCGTATCAATACTGCTTGTCGCCTCATCCAAAATCAAAAGAATCGGATCGGCTAAAATCGCCCTCGCAATTGAAAGGAGCTGTCGTTGCCCCTGGCTGATTCCACTGCCATCTTGGGTCAAAACCGTATCATATTGATTGGGCAGTTTCATGATAAAGGTATGTGCATTGGCAAGTTTGGCCGCTTCCACTACCTCCATATCCATGGCTTCCAAACGGCCATAACGGATATTTTCACGAATTGTTCCTTGAAATAGAAAGGAATCCTGTAAAACGAATCCCATATGTTTACGGAGGCTCGCCCTCGTTACGTGTTGGATATCTTGTCCATCGACCAGGATCCTGCCACTGTTCGGTTCATAAAACCGGGCGAGCAGATTAATGATCGTCGTTTTACCCGCACCGGTCGGACCGACTAATGCAATGGTCTCTCCTTTTTCAGCATGGAAACTAATATCGTTGATTGTTTGATCGTCATCATCATAGGAAAAGAACACCCCTTCGAAATCAACCTCTCCACAGATGTCCCGTAGTTCACCCGCATCTTTCTCATCCACGCCCTCTTCCTCTTCATCCAGGATCGAGAATACCCGCTCAGCACCAGCGACAGCCGAAAGCAGGGTATTGAACTGGTTAGCCAAGTCATTGAGCGGACGCGTGAATTGCCTGGAATACTCGGTGAAGATGACAATCACGCCAATGGTGACCCCACCCATTCCTTCCAAGGCCAAATAGCCACCGACAGCAGCAATCACGATGAAGCTTAAGTTATTCAATAAATTCATCAGCTTCGGTATCAATCCCGAATAGGATTGAGACCAATAACCGGCTTTTTTCAAGTTCTCACTGCGGGTGATAAAATCACGAATCACTTTTTCTTCCTGTGAAAAGGCCTTCACGATGCGCTGTCCGGAAATTGTTTCTTCAATGAATCCATTCAATTCACCCAGGTTTTTCTGCTGTTCCTTGAAAAGCCTGCCTGTCCGGTTCGTAATCCATTTCAACCCAAAGAACATAAGCGGGACAATGAAAAGGGTTAGAATCGTCAGTAATGGACTCAAATACAGCATGACAGCCAGTGTCCCAACAAGAGTCAGGACGCTTGAAAAGATTTGAATGACCGAACTGTTCAATGTAGAGCTGACATTTTCAATATCATTCGTGACCCGGCTCATCAGTTCCCCATGCTGGCGACGGTCAAAAAAGGGAATCGGCAGCTGCTGGAGCTTCTTGAACAGCTGGTTGCGCATCAGATAAACCGTATCCTGGGCAATCCCGATCATCCAATAGTTTTGTAGCCACATGGACAGTGAATAGAACACATAAACCGCAAGGAGCCCAAACAGCAGATTGATCAAACCATCGCTGTCCTTCGTGACGATATAATCGTCGATGGCCATTCCGACAAGAAATGGACCAAGCAGTCCTAACACTGAACTGACCAGGACCATGAACAGGACCATGACGAGCATACTTCTATTCGTCGTTAAATAAGGGAGGATCCGTTTGACCGTGCCTGCAGAATTGGACGGCTTTTTAGCGGGAGACGTTTTTCGTTTCATAGGAAATCTCCTCCTCCCCATATTGTGATGCAACGATTTTCCGATAAAGGGCATTCGTTTTACTCAACTCATCATGCTTGCCTTCCGCGAGTACCTCGCCATCTTCAAGCAATAAGATTTTATCGGCTTTCATCGCTGTACTTATTTTTTGCGTAATGATGAGCGTCGTGCACGTATAGGATTCCAATGCCGTAAGCAGCCTACTTTCCGTATTTAGATCCAAGGCGCTTGTGCTGTCATCCAAAAGGAGGATCTTCGGCCTGCGGACCAATGCCCTCGCAACCGATAGCCGTTGCTTTTGCCCACCTGAGAGATTCACTCCTTTTTGTCCTAGCCGCGTTTCATATTGCTTTGGCAGTCTCATTACCGTTTCATGGATTTGGGCATGTTGGGCCGCTATCATGATTTCCTCCAGTGACGCGTCTTCTTTCCCCCAGGCGATATTGGTCTGGATGGACCCGGAAAATAGCATCGCTTCCTGTGGCACGTAGCCAATCCTTTTTCGGAGTGAGTCCAGAGGAATGTCCCTCACATCCTGTCCATCTATCGTGATTGCTCCACTCTCCACTTCGAATAAACGTGGAATGAGCTGAAATAGGGAGGTTTTCCCCGACCCAGTCGCACCGATGATCGCGAGAGTTTGTCCCGCTTCGACGGTGAAATTCAAGTGTTTCAATACCTGTTCATCTCCGCCAGGATAGCGGAATGACACATCCTGGAACTCGATATGCCCCTCTTTGATAAGGTCCCCCCTGCTTTCCACCCTACCATCATCGAGATCAATGGGCGTCTCGAAAATTTCGGTCACGCGGTCCGCTGACGCTTTTGCTCGGGACAAGACCATGATCAACCAAGAAAAGACCGATAAGGAGCCTGCGATTCTTGTGGCATAATTGACAATCGCCACGACTTCCCCGACCTTGATATCTCCCGTCGAGATATAGCCGCTACCGAACCAAAGGACTACAAGGATCGCCACGTTCATGACCAGCATCAGCACGGGCATCGTCGTTTCAATCAAGCGAAGCGATTGGACGGTCTTCTTTTTCAATTCATCGTTTGCCCCGTCAAACCGGCCGATTTCATGACCCTTACGAAGAAATGCTTTGATCAACCTCATCCCAATCAAATTTTCCCGCATGACACTATTGACGTTATCCAGCCTTTTTTGGACAAGTCGAAACAGCTTTGCCGCACGTTTCATGACCCATCCCAGGAACAGCACGAGAACGGGAATCGAAATGATCAATACAAGGGATAACTTCAGATTGACCGTTATCGCCATGATTGTGCCCCCAATGACAATCAGCGGTGCCCTTGCCATGATACGCAATCCCATAAATACCGTATTCTGAAGCTGCGTCACATCATTCGTCATCCGGGTGATCAAGGAAGAGGTCGGGATGTTGTTTAAATTGGCAAAAGAAAAGGCCTGGATTTTGCCGAAGAGATTTTTCCTTACTTCATGTCCAAAACTTTGGCTCACATGAGAAGCTGTAAAGGAATTGACGATTCCGCCAAGGAAAGAAAATATCGACAGGCCGACCATGATCGCTCCCCACTTTATCACGACGGAAAGGTCTTTTTGTAAAATGCCATCATCAATGATTTTTGCAATGAAGAGTGGCTGTAATAGCTCAACACCGAGCTCGACTAACATTAAAAATAAAGCAAGAGCGATGAAGAGACGATATGGTTTAAGGAACGAAAACAGTTTTTTCATCTACGACACCCTTCAATCTTCATATGTAGGTAATATTTTTATCTTTTCATTATACATTTTTATACAGATTTAATAAAAGAATTAGCAAGCTTGGTTAGCATTGGAAAAAGTTTTTTAATTTTTTCCGAGATCCTCTTGACAAAAAACAGGAAATAAGAGAAAATTCTAATTGATAATGATTTTCAATTTCATTATCGATCTCTGAAATTTGTTAAGTACTACGATAATTTCTTATCGTACCCATTTGATATTGTACATAGATACAATGTCGCCCCGGTCTCTCTGTGCCTAGTAAAAATTATATGCTTAGTTGCGAATGCAAGTCACTAGAATATTGCCCCCTCTTTATTCAAGTCAGTTTATTCAATTTAAAGCATATTAGGCATCCGGGGTCCTTTTTTTTCAAAAAACATCCCTATACATAGATCATTAAGAATAAGGAGAAATACAAATATGAAACTAGAACAAATCATAAAAGAACGACGGAGCATCAAACGATTCAAGGACCAACCCGTTCCCCTCGAAACCATTCAATCACTTTTGGAAACTTCCACGTGGGCACCCAATCATAAAATGACCCAACCGTGGCGATTCGTCGTTGTTCACGGTGACAGCCGCGTGAAGCTAGCAGAAGCGACACGGGCCTTTATGGCAGGTAAAGAAAAGGATCCGTCAAAGAAGAAAGAAGCCGGTCAGCGTGGGTACAATAAACTGAACGGCGTTCCGATGTTCGTTGCGGTCATCATGGAGGAAAACCCGAATCTCATGACCCGCGAAGAGGATTATGCAGCCACGAGCGCCTTGATCCAGAATTTCAGTTTACTTGCCTGGGAACAAGGAATCGGCATGATTTGGGAAACGTACGGCATGATCCACAGCCAAGAATTCCGCGAAGCCTTAGGCGTAAAACCCGGGGAGAAAATCGTAGGAAGCCTGCACGTCGGATACCCGGACATGATTCCTACGCCCCGTCCGCGTACACCAATAGATGAACTGCTCACCATAATGGATTGAATCGGGAGGAGCCTCCAAGCTTATTGGAGGCTCCTTTTTCAACCCGTTTTTGTCTTTTATCGGTCAAATTAAGTCCTTTATCAGTCAAACTGGACTTTTTATCAGTCAAGTCGTCCCATTTATCGGTCAATCCCTGCATTATATCGGTCTATTGGAAAAACCTCATATGGGGCTTTTCCTGTTTATAATAATCTAGTCTTTCCTTTAGCGTTCCCGTATGGAATTCGAACTTATGGCCATCCAAGTCAGTAAAATAGATGGATTTATTATCACGCTTATTTCTCTCTCTGCCGCTAAGAATATTCACCTGTAAACGCTCAAGCCGGTCCTGGATGCCTTCAAAATCCTTTTCGGTAATGGAAAATGCGACATGCGTATACGATTCTTTTATTTCGTTTCTCGGAATATCCTTTTCCAGATTAAGAGCCAGCCATATCCCATTCAGGTCGAAGTATGCCGTTTGGTTCCCTTTCACTAACAATTTCGCCCCAAAAACGGCCTGATAGAATTCAATGGACTTCTCTAAATCCGAAACGGAAAATAATAAGTGATTCAATCCTTGAATATGGATGACCATCCTCCTCCCTTTTCGCACAAATAACCTCTTACACGATGGCCGGGACCTTGATTTTCAATATGAATTCCTCGTTCTTATATGTGAAATCCAAATGGCCTTGATGTTTCTTTACGATATCATAGATGATTTTCGTTCCCATTCCTTCATGTTCCCCACCCTTCGTCGTTTGGCCATGTTTCTCAAACATGGTATCCAAGATGGAGTGAGGAATCGCCAGGCAATGATTGGTGCAAGTCAGAATGTAGACCCCACTTCGTTTGTAAAACTGAAGCGTGACATGAGCATTATCCCCTTTTTCTTCCTGCCATCCTTTTGCCGCTTCCACTGCATTGGCAAGCACATTCCCAATCAAGGCGACAAGGTCCTGGTCATAAAAAGGGAGGGACGAGAGCGGCACATCGAAGTGATAGGTCATCTGGATCCGTTCTTCCTTGGCCTTACGGAACATTTGATGCAGGATCCCGGCGACGACCCCTTTTTCTCCTTTAATGGATAGATTCGTTTCTTCAAAGCCATCCACCAACTCATTCATATATTCTTTCGCGGCAGCCATCTCGTCCTGCTCCATCATAAACTGCAACGCTGATACATGTTTCAGGAAATCATGGCGCTGACTGCGGACCACCCGGAACGTTTCATTGACCTGCAACCGCTCCTTTTCCATTCCTTTTTGCTCTCTTTCTAGACGATCCCCCATTCCAGACATATGGAGGCGGACCGTTTCGATTCCTATAAAAGTCGCAGCTAAACCTAAGTACGAAAGGGAGGGTGGCATGGAAAAATAGAGAAGAATGACGACAAGCTGCATGCCCCATAGAGTTCCTTCCATATAGATTCCTAGGGAAGCTTTTTTATATAAGGGGCGGAACTTGAGGTAAAGTCCCATGCCAATCAGACAAATCAGAAGGATGACTATCGAAGGAGAGATCTGCCAAGGTAATAGTCTAATTATTTCGTAGAGATGCCATACCCCCAATATGGCTATAATGAATGCATGCATAGTTTTCACACCTTAAAAGTATTGGACTTGCAGGAAGTCCACCCTTTCCTTCGTGATCATCGCCTGTTCCTCGATCCCGTCAAAGCTGACGACATACGAGTTTTTGGCGTACAGTGAAAAGTTCTTCACAAAATGAATATTAATGATGAAAGAACGGTGTGAACGGATAAAGTCCCTTTCCCGCAGTTCTCCCTCCAATTCATTCAATGTTTGATAGGTTTTGATAGGACCGTTTTTAGTATGTATGGTCGTTGAACGCCCTGAACGTTCAATGAAAATAATGTCCTTCTTCTGCAAAATATGAATATCATTTTTCTGTTTTATAAACAGCCTTCCCGCCACTTCAGCGGTTCTTGACTTTTCCCGGAACCGTTCGATTGATTTGATGAGCCTGTCTCTCGAATAGGGCTTCATGATATAGTCATGCACATTGAGTTCAAAGGCATGGACGGCGTACCCGCTCGTACCTGTCACGAAAATGACCGCTATGTTCAATGCATGGGAATGGATGATGTCGGCCATTTCATATCCGGACAAGTTAGGCATTTCGATATCCGCAATCAGCAAATCTATCGTTTCCTGTTTGATCTGCTCATACGCATATTCAGCGGAATCCGTGGAAAAAACCAATTCGATGCCAGGCATTTGGGCCACGATCCCATTCAACTTATCCAAATCAATCTTCCGGTCATCCACAAGGCCTACCTTCATCTACAACTCTCCTTCTCTGAAATTACCTTTATTTTACCATCAAAATATGGAAAATCGATACTTTCGCGACATAAAACGGCACTTTCGCGACATAACTACAGATTCCCCTCTCCTTTATTTGTATGATTGAGTTAACCAAAAGAGATGTAGGAGGTTAGAAAAATGATTGAAATACATGAAGTCACAAAAACATTCCAAGATAAAAAAACATTCATCACCGCCCTTAAACACGTTTCCCTTACCATCGGAAAAGGCCAGATTGTCGGATTACTTGGAGAAAATGGTGCCGGAAAGACCACGCTGTTGCGTTCGATTGCCACACTCCTGACACCGACAGAAGGGTCTATCAAAGTGGCCGGATTCGATACATTGGATCATCCCAATGAAATCAAGAAAAAGATCGGTGTCCTGTTCGGTGGGGAAACCGGCCTATACGACCGCTTAACCACGCGTGAAAACCTCGCCTATTTCGCCACTCTGTACGGTTTGAGCAAGCACGAAACTAAGGTGAGGATAGAAGAACTGGCCGTCATGTTCGGGATGAAGGATTATCTCGATCGTAAAGTCGGCGGATTCTCGAAAGGCATGCGCCAAAAAGTGGCCATATCGCGGACGCTCATCCATGACCCAGAAATCATCCTGTTTGACGAGCCGACGACAGGACTCGATATCACTTCATCGAATGTATTCCGCCAGCTTGTTCTTCGGCTAAAGAATCAAGGCAAAACCATCATATTCTCAAGCCATATCATGGAGGAAGTGACCCTGCTATGCGACTCTGTAGCCATGATGCACAAAGGGGAAATGGTGTATGAAGGCCAGTTAGAATCTCTATATAAGGAAGAGAATAGCCGTGATCTAAATTATATATTCATGTCCAAACTTGTAAGGGGGAATCAGCCTCATGTTTCTTAATATGTATATAAAAGAGTTGAAGGAAGCTTTACGGGACCGCCGGACGCTATTATTAAGTGTATTTCTTCCCATCCTTTTGTTGACGGGACTGACGTTATTTTATGAGAGCATGATGGCAACGGATGAAGAGGAAACCCATACCCTTGCTGTAGATCCATCATTCACGACGGACGCCAAATCACTACTGAAGGACTTCCCTCAAATTGATGTCCAATCGTTCAAGAATCCGATAGACGCTGTCCAAGACGGAAAAGCCGCTGCTGCCCTACAGGTTAGTGATAAGTTCATGGAGCAAATCAAAAAGGGGGAACAAGTCACATTCAGCCTTTCAGGTGACTCCTATAGCCAAGATGGCTCCTTCGTCCTTTCACAAGTCGAGTCAGCCTTAACTCTCTTTGAAAAACAAATCATCCAGGAGCGCTTGCAATCGATCAATGTGGATACTAACATGATCAGCCCGCTAAAGGTCGACTTCAAAGAGGCCGGGATAGATAGCGATAATGGTGCCTCCTTGAGCATACTATCGCTCTTTCTCCCCATGATCATCACGATGGCAATCAGTACGGGTGCCTATCCGCTTGCCTCTGACTCATTTGCCGGGGAAAAAGACCGGAAAACGATGGAAGCTTTACTTATGACACCAGTTAGCCGGGGAAAGATCCTGCTAGCCAAATGGCTGACGATCTCTTCCATCGGCGCACTGGCAGGAATCGTCTCGATCCTTGTCGTCACCTTGGAACTTATGTTTTTAACGGAGGAATTGAAAAAGGGCTTTCATTTCGGTAGCGACCTATGGTTGATTCTTCCTACCGCCCTACTGATCACCATTTTATTTTCTCTATTCATTGGCGCCCTGCAAATGTCAGCCAGCATCATATCCAAAACCGTGAAAGAGTCGCAGAACTACCTATCGCCGATTACGATGCTCGGTGTCCTGCCTGTCCTATTCCTAGGAGGCACTGGCCTGCACGAATTGACGACCAAGCATTTCTTGATTCCATTCTTCAATATATTCGCCCTTTTTAAGGAACTGCTTTACGGCGTTATCGACTACCAGAATATCGTACTGACAGCAGGTAGCCTTATCGTCTCCATTGCCATCTTTTTCACTGTATCAAGACTATTATTCTTGAAAGACAAATGGGTATTGAATTAAGTAAAAGACGCGCTGACCTACCAGCGCGTCTTTCTTATTCAAATCGGATCCTCCGTATGCCCAGTAATAAAAACACGAGTCCGAATAACAGTAAGATCGCGATTGATTCAATAGGGAGGGACCCATTGCCTGCAATATCCGTCAACCCCTTCATGGCCCACCTCTGAGGCAGGAACTCCGCCATCTTCTGCATAAAGGCGGGCTCGATTTCCAGTGGCCAATACACACCGGCAATCATGCAGGTGGAAATGACGACGAGGTTTCCGATTGCAGACTGTTGCTCGACCGTTTTTACAAAGCCCGAAATCATCAGGCCCAGGCCTACAATCGCGAACAACATGGCAGAAACGAGAAGCACCAAATAGATGGGATTTCCCCAGCTAACATCAAAAAAGATAGAAGTCGCCAGCATCAAGATTCCAAATTGAATCCAGCCAATCATGAAAAAGGAAAGTAGGTAACCGAAAGCTATCTCAAAACGCGAGGCCGGGGTGGACAGTAAACGGTACCATACGCCGTTACTTCTCGCCTCTAAAATCGTACCCGTGACACTCATCATCGTAATCATCAAAAACATGATGGAAAACCCGGAAGCGCTTCTCGATAAACCGCCCTGCTCATTAACCCGGCCTCCACCTAGGGTAACCTGTTTCAGACCTGATTCTTCCGTATCCGATTCCGTTCTCAGTTTTCCATATAGTTTTTTCCAGTCTTCGCCGCTCTGTTCACTCCAAACGAGGGAGCCGTTCATTTCAATATTCAGTTTCGAAAGCTTATTTGAAAGATACCCGGTGATCGTTTGACTCGTGGTGAACTCGGGAATATGTTCAAACCGGACATTGGGAAGGTCCCCCTCCAACATTTTGGCTTCGAATCCCTTACCGACATGAATGACTCCGACGATCTTTTTATTATCAAGATCCGTGAGCGCATCCTGGTTAGAACCCTTTTCCAAGGTGAACAGGGCATTCTTCTCATGCAATTCTTCAAATAGCGATTTCGATAACAAGGACTTATCTTCATCCACGAATGTAACCGCTAGCGGATCTCGATCATCCGATCCCATTAAGGTACCGAATAAAAGTGTAAAAATAAGAGGCATAGCAAACATGATAAGATAGCTCTGCCGTTCCTTAAAGACCCGCTGGATTTCAAAGCTGCAGATGTTCCAGATTTTTCTCAAGCATATCTCCCCCTTAAGCGCCAAGCACCAATCAGCATGGATACAAGCCCTATTAGCCCCAAAACCGAAAACGGCAACAACAGTCCACTCCAGCCCACGCCGGACATGATGTCCAAGAAACCGGTCAGTGCCCAATTATTCGGCGTTAGTGCTGCAATGGTTTTAAGCCGCTCAGGAAACGCATAGATTGGCAGCATCGACCCTCCGACGATTGCGAACAGTTGGATGCCGATCCCGCTGATCAAGTCAGCTGTCTTCTCTCTCTTGATGAAGGCGGCCAACAACATGGACAGACCCGCGACGGCGACGGAATACATGAACCCGAACGCCACCACCTGGCCTCGGCTTTCTCCCCAATTGACGTTGAAGAAGAGAGAAGTGGCTACGTAAAAGAGCAATAATTGAATGAATGCGAAATAGAGGGTGCCCAAGAACTTCCCGATAAGGATTGAATATTGATTCATCGGGGCACTGTTCAATCTTGCCAGCGTGTCTGTATGACGTTCCTGGATCATGGATTTGGCTCCCAGAGTCACATTAAAAAGCAAAAACATGACCAGCATCGCGGCCGCATAATACTGCATCGACGAAATGGATGTTTCGCCGACCGATTGATTCCCGACTTCCATGTCCACCTTTCCACTTTCCGTCAACTCCATGGATACTCGCTCTGCAGTTTCCTTGCCAGCGCCTTCGCCCGTAGCGACTGCTTGTGTCTGCGTCGCATTTTTCATGACAGCCTCAGATGTCTTTGAAATCGTCTGTACCCGCTCGGTAAAAGAAGAGATGATCGATTCGACGACCGTCGCTTTTAGTTGAGTATCTTGATTCGAGTAAAGAACGGCCTCATCAAGGTTTGCACCCCATTCAGCCGGGATAAGGATTCCAACTTCAACTTCCTCCTTTTTCACCATTTCTTTAAGCTTCTCTTCACTGTCTACCGTTTTTAGTGTAAGGAACTCCGTCTTTTCTAAGACATCTTGCTTCAATGCATCGGCCATCGGGTCTTTTTTATCCACGTACAGCCCGACCGATGTTTCCCGAAACCCTTCATCTCCACCAAAGATATCCTTCAAAGCCATCCCTAAAATCAACGTCAAGATTAAGGGCATAATCAGCATGGTCATGAAACCTCGCCTGTCCATGGCCCGTATCTTAAAATCCTTCCATGCAATCAGAAAGCTCTTCATTCTCCACCCCTCCTAATCCCGTAGCGATTTCCCCGTCAATTGAAGGAAAAGACTCTCTAAATTCGGTTCCTTCCTTTCAAAGGACAGCACTTTAACAGTGGACTTCACAGCAGAAGCTATAATATCAGAGACGATATTCGGGTGATTGGTCACCATGACTTCTAGTGTGTGTGTTTCTTCATTGATCACGACTCTATCCACATTCTCCATCCCTTCCAATTCCTTAAGCCACATACCATTGAGGGTATCGACCTGTAGTTTGATGAATATTCCCTCCGCCAACGTGTCACATAAGGATTCTTTCTTGCCGAGCGCAATGATTTTCCCTTCATCGACGATGGCGATCCGGTCGCAAAGGTGCTCGACTTCCTCCATATAGTGACTGGTATAAATCACCGTCATCCCTTCCCTATTCAACCGCTTCACCGTTTCTAGAATATGGTTGCGCGATTGCGGATCGATTCCGACCGTTGGCTCATCCATGATCAGTAGCTCAGGCTCATGCATTAAAGCGGCTCCGATATTCAGCCTTCTTTTCATCCCGCCCGAGAAGGTTTCGACTTTATCTTTGGCCCTATCCAACAACCCGATGATTTCAAGCACAACCCCTGCCCTTTGTTTCCCTTGTGCCCTCGTCAGTCCCTGCATCCTTCCCCAGAACAGTAAATTATCCTGTGCGCTCATCGTCGGGTACAGGGCAATTTCCTGTGGAACGATTCCAATTTTCTTTTTAACGTCCCTTGGCTGTTTTTTCACCGAAAGACCATCGATAAGGATGTCTCCCGAGTCATAAGGCAACAACCCGCAAATCATGGCAATCGTCGTTGACTTACCTGCTCCATTTGGTCCCAACAAACCGAAGGATTCCCCTTTATCCACCGAAAAAGAAACATCCTGTACGGCCACATGCTTCCCGTATGATTTCCTGACCTCTTTCACCTTTAACACGATACATTCCCCCTCGTATGACGCTTCCCCCTAATTCTATGACCAAAGTAAAAAAAAACCATCTGCCTCAAGGAAGAATTCCATAAAAAAAATGACCTTCGTCTATGCCGAAAGTCATCTATCTTGGATGATATGGAAGTTTCACTCTGTAAACGTAGTGACCCCATATCGTACGGCAAAAACGGCAGCCTGGGTGCGGTCACGTAATTCAAGTTTGGAAATGATATTGGAAACATGGTTTTTCACGGTGCCCTCCGTGATGCACAAAGTGGCTGCGATTTCCTTGTTACTTTTTCCATGGCCAAGATCCCGAAGGACATCATATTCCCTGTTTGTTAAATCACCAAGGACAGCAGGCGATTCACTCGCTTTCCTTTCTTTTTCGCTCCTTAACTCTCGAAGCATGTGTATGGTGATTTCCGGGGGCAGCACCACCCCACCTGATTGAACGGTCCTGATGGCATTTGCAATCATGTCCGCTGACATGTCCTTCAGCAAATACCCGCTCGCCCCTTCCTCCAATGCTGAGAAAATGAGGGCACTATCTTGAAACGTTGTAAGCATCAGCACCTTTGTATGGGGAAGTTTTGATGTAATCAACTTTGTCCCTGCCACACCATTCGTCTGTGGCATCCGGATATCCATCAACACAATATCCGGTTTCATTTCCACTGACCGTTCATAAGCCTCCATGCCGTTACTTGCCACGCCAACCACTTCCAGTTCTGGACGCAAATTCAACAAAGCCGCCAAACCGTCACGGATGAGCGGCTGATCATCAACCACCATTACCCTTATCATCACGTTCCTCCTATCGCCCATTTTTTCTCGTTTAACGGGAACTCTGCGGTCATATGGAACCCTTGGGCTTCCTTGCTTCCATATGACAACACCCCACCCATTTCATTAATCCGGTCTTGCATCGTCTTCAACCCGAACCCTGGAATGATAAGGCTTGCACCCTTGCCGTTATCCTGGATCTCAACCCTCACCATTTCCGGAATGCAGACCAGCCTGATTGAACTAACCGTTGCATTTCCATGACGTTTTGCATTGGTTAGACTCTCCTGAATCACACGGATGAGTGTTGGCTGAAGGGTATGGGGAATATGGCTGGAATCCCCCGAAAGTTCTACAGTCGATTTCAGGCCTGTCGATTGGTGAAATTCATTCAGCAACCTATTCACACTTGTCAGGAAAGCCGTCTCGTCTTCATTCAATGCCTGAACGGAATAGCGAACCTCCTCCAAGGCACCCTGGGCCAAATCCTTGCAAATATTCATCGTACCCTTCGCCTTTTCCAAGTCATGGTCAATCAGTTCATAAGCTAGCTCCATCTGCACGAATAAGGCTGTCATCTTATGTCCCACCGTATCATGTATCTCCCTTGCAATCCGGTTTCTCTCTCTGATTTTTGCCGTTTCCTCTGCCTGAAGGGAATATTCCTGCAACCGTTTATGGGCCACAGACAGCTCTTCATGCGCCTCATTCAATTGTAAGTATTGCTCATTCACCACATCACTGGCCTCAGTGAGTTTCCGGATCAAATTGCCGACTACAGACGTAAAGGCGACAAATGAGAAACTCATGAGGTTATCCATGATATCCAGCGTACCTGTTTGTAAATAGGCCGAAACCATAACCAACCCCCATAGGAATACAAAAAACAAGCCAAATATCCTATGTTTCTTAGACTCCGAGACAAGGATAAACACAGTAATCGCAACGACACCGACTAGAATCATATAAAGGGTAGTCTGGGGGAACAAAAATCCATATACAAAACTGAGGATGCCATCGAAATAGACGATTCGGAGATCATGTTGAATTGAATCCTTATAAAAAAGCAAATAATGATTCAGGATAAAACCAATAGCGATCAAGATGAGCAGGCCTTTTACATATGGATTGGAATCCGGAATCCTCCAGTAATACATAAAGCTGATCATCAAGAACATGACAATCCGTAGATTGACTAACCACCCCATACCGTCCGCCCTCTTTCCTTCTCTCTTCTACCATCATGCCTAAATTATGGTAGAAAATAAAGAGCTTATTTTTCCGAAAACGAAAAAACCCCCCTGTTCAGGAGGGTCTCATATTCTCTTATTCTTAAAAGAACTCATGATATAGCGCCTGGATGGCCGTCTCTTCGCTATGACCCTTCACACCGAACATCATGCTCACTTCGGAAGAACCTTGGTTAATCATTTCAATGTTGACCTTAGCATCGGCCAACGCTTTCGATGCCCTAGCCGTTGTTCCCACATTATGACGCATGCCTTCACCGACGACCATGATCAAGGCCAGATTATGTTCAACAATGACTTGATCGGCATGAAGCTCCTGCTTAATGCGCGAAACAATTTTCGCCTCGGCCTCTTCACTCATTTGATCTTGACGGAGGATGATCGTGACATCATCAATGCCAGATGGGGCATGTTCATAAGATACACCGTAATCTTCAAGAATATGAAGCAATTTACGACCGAATCCAACTTCACGGTTCATCAAGTATTTATTAATGTAAATACTGCAAAACCCTTTGTCACTCGCAATCCCTATGACGGGCCCATTCATATTATCACGGGTACTCACAATCCTTGTCCCCTGTGCACTCGGATTGTTCGTGTTCTGTATATGTACTGGAATACCAGCACGGAATGCAGGGATTAACGCTTCATCGTGAAAGACCGAAAAACCGGCATAAGACAGTTCTCGCATTTCCCGATACGTCAATTCACGTATTCCCTTCGGATTGGACACCACATGTGGATTCACTGCGTACACGGCATCCACGTCCGTAAAGTTCTCATATAAGTCTGCCTTGACGCCATTTGCAAGAATCGAACCCGTAATATCCGATCCGCTCCTTGAAAAGGTTAAAACATCCCCATCCATTGTATATCCGAAGAATCCGGGGAATACCACGATACCCGGCTCCTCACGAAGTGCATATAAACGCTCATATGATTCAGGAAGCACCTGTGTATATCCGCCCTCATCCGTCACAATCAAGCCGGCTTTCATCGGGTCCATATACTGAGCCTCTACCCCACGACTCCGAAAATAGGCTGAAACCAGCTTCGCATTATTATCTTCTCCGCTCGCCTTCAAGGCATCCAAATAACGCTTCGGTTTACTCTGGTCTGCATGCAGCAGGCTATATAAATTGTCACGTATCTCCGCAATGACCTCTCCTGGAATGTCTAACTCCTCAGCAATACTCGCATATCGAGAAACGACATCTTCTATTAAAAGCCCACCATCATCCCCATGCAACTGGCGTTCCGCAGCGGCAATCAGTAAATCCGTCACCTTTATATCATCAGAATTGCGTTTCCCTGGTGCTGAAACAACGATGACTTTTCTCTCTGGATCTGAAACCACAATTTCGAATACCTTCTTCAATTGTTCTCCCGACGCGAGTGAGCTCCCGCCAAACTTTGCTACTTTCATCCCGACAACCCCTATTTTTAGAAATATTCTGTCAAAATCAACTCTCCCTATTATTACGCTTTTTTACGAAACAATCAAGGATTAATTCCATTATATGAGGACATATGTATTTTTGATAAAGACAATTCGAATGAAATTTTCATGATGGTTAAATTGCCTTATCCTATCCGCCCAATTTAAGTTCTAAACATAAAAAAGCTTCCCGAAAAATCGAGAAGCTAAATCATTAAAGCCCACATTTCACTTACCGATTATCCACAGTTTCTGGATACAAGTCATGGTTCATCAACCGGTAACTCGCCATTTCTTCAAACTTCGTCCCTGGTTTTCCATAGTTCGTATAAGGATCAATGGAAATGCCACCCCGTGGAGTGAACTTGCCCCAGACCTCAATATACTTCGGATCCATCAATTCGATTAAATCATTCATGATGATATTCATGCAGTCTTCGTGAAAATCTCCATGATTGCGGAAAGAGAACAAATACAATTTCAACGACTTGCTTTCGACCATTTTCACACTCGGAATGTAGCTGATATAGATGGTCGCAAAATCAGGCTGCCCCGTAATCGGACATAAACTCGTAAACTCCGGGCAATTGAACTTGACGAAGTAATCCCTGTTCGGATGCTTATTATCAAAGGACTCCAAAATCTCCGGTGCATAATCAAAGGAATATTGTGTACCCTGGTTTCCTAGTAGGGTGATATCCTTTAATTCTTCTTCTTTTCTTCCAGACATATAAACGTCCTCCTCTTCCACGTATCCAGGGAGGTTCATAATGGGGCCTCTACACAAATAAAAACCATATCTCCTTAAAGATATGGTTGATTCGCAAAATATCAAGCCATAGTTTTTTTAAGAGGGTGATGCTATGAACCTCTCCCGTTTATCGGGAATTCATTTGATTTTATCATGTGTAAATATAGTAGATAAACTCAATTCTGTCAATATCAAACTTTGAAACTTTCTTATCTTAAGCTAGAATATATAAAGAGTTTATCCTAAATGAAGGAAGAGATTACAGCCATGTGGATTTTTGCAGCCCTCATCACCAGTTTTTGTTTCGGCATCAATAACAGCATTTTCAAATGGAGTGGAACAAAGGGCCATTCCAAAATACATATCCAGTTCTTCTTTTATTTTGTTGCTTTCATTCTATCCATTATGTATGGTGTGCTCGTCGATGGGCTGAACCTGAATTGGGTCTCCATCCTGCTAGGTGCGGCAATCGGGGTCCTCAATGCTAATGGGAATATCCAAATGGCAAGTGCCTTTGAAAAAGGCCCGGCAAGCCTGACTTCCCCTTTAATCGCGGCGAATACCATTTTCCCGATTCTCTGTGCAGCACTCATTTTTCATGAGCACATTTCTCAGTTGCAATGGAGCGGCGTCATCTGTATGTTGCTCGCCACCTTGATTATCCAGTACACGCCAAATGCCAAAGGGAATCATCAGTATGTCCCTTGGATGATGCATACCTTATTTGCCATCTTCTCCTTTGGCGTACTCGGCATCCTGATGACGACAACGACACGCCTTCACCTGAGCTCCCTTGATATTCTGGTATCCATGTACGGAGGAGGAACGGTTTACCTCATGGTCGCGATGGGCATTAAACATGAGAAAATTAAATCTAAAGAAATCAAGATTGGTTCCTGTGTAGGCCTCTTGAGCGTGATCGGATACGGCTGCTATTTCTTCGCCCTGAATACCGGCATAGCAAGCATCATCTTTCCAGTCGTCAGCCTCAACTGCCTGATCGTCGTATTCGCTGGTTGCTACCTATTCAAAGAAAAACTAAAAACCTACCAAATCGCCGGCGTCTTCGCAGCCCTGATCGGAATCATCCTAACCAAAATCTAAAATTCAAATCCCATTCCCGAACCACCTTGGGAAATGGGGTCTGACCCCTTAACCAATTGTCATGAACCCTGTTGTACCAAGCATATTTCACTTGAATGAATTCTGGGAAATAGGGTCTGACCCCAAAAAGTGTTGACATCTCATTTGATTTATCAGATAATTATGAATATTAAATATTTTAGAGAGCAGCATAGGCTAAATGTTTGATTGCCCGGTAAGAATGGGTATATAGTAAGTGTGTACTTTGAAGGTACCATGATAAAGAAAGGAAGATGGAAAATGGTTAAAGTTACTGTGAAAGTGGATTACAATGGAAAGTCATATCAAACGAATGTTCTTGCAAAACCAGGTGCTAATGAGCAAGAAATTTTTCAAACGGCGCTTCATCAAGTCGAGAAACAGTGGAAGGAATAAAAAAGCAGGCATCGCCTTAGATACCTGCTTTTTTTATTGCCTTTTTTTATGAAACTTCAAAGAATCCTATCGAATGTATCCCCTTACCCTACTATATGAAATTACCCCGAACAAACAAAAAAAGAGCGCCTTTTGAAGGACGCCCTCTTTTGATTAGATTCTCTTACAAGTAACCCCAAGTCATAGCTAGTAAAGTACCAAAGACCGTGAATAATGCAATGAACATACCGTAATAAACGTTTACGTAAATTGCTTTTCCATCTTTCGTTTCACCAGCATGCATGAATACAACAAGCTGAAGACCTGCTTGTATAAATGCAGTAACAAGAAGTACCGTCATACCAACTGGGAATGACATATCAAAGAAGTAAACCGCAATAGCCACTGCAGTAAGAATCATTGAGAATACAAAACCCATTACTTGTTTTCGTGGGAACAATTCAGACATTATGAGATCATTCCTTTCAGATAGATGAAGCTAAAGATAAAGATCCAAACTACATCTAGGAAATGCCAGTATAGAGAGAAGATAAACGATTTATTAGCTGTTGCCGGAGTCAATCCGCGCTTTTTAACCTGAAGGATAATGAACGTTCCCCAGAATAAACCAGCAGTTACGTGAGCTCCATGTGTACCTAGTGTTGTCATCAGCATAGCTGTGAAAGCACTAGTTTGTAATCCTGCCCCAATATGAACATAGTGCATAAACTCGTAAATTTCAACGCATAAGAATCCTAGGCCTAGCAAAAGCGTGATAGCAAAGAATGTCATCATCGCTTTCTGTCTGCCAAGACGCATGGCGTGGATACCAAGACCGATAACAAAACTACTTGTTAAAAGTAAGATTGTTTCAGCTAGAACTGGAGTGATTTCAAAAATCTCCACTCCAGGTCCTCCAGCAGTACGATCCTGTAATACGAAATATCCAGCAAATAGTGTAGCGAAAAGCATAATTTCAGCACCAAGGAAAATCCAGAAACCAAATATCTTCAGACTATTCTCTTCAGTACTATATTCAAGTGGCAGCGAGTTATCAATTTTCATTATTTAGCACCTCGCAATTTTGATTCTGTCTCTTCAATTTCTTCAACTGAAATGTAGTGACCATGATCTTCCTCGAATGACCGAAGCGCCATACAAACAAAGATCGCGATTGTTGCAACGATAGCAGGAATCCAAAGTGCAAATATGAATGAGAAGCCCCAAACAAAGAAAATCGCACTCATGATGATCGGCATTCCGCTATTATTAGGCATATGAATTTTTTCGTACTTGCCTGGGAATAAGTCATGTCCCTTTTTCTTAGCATCCCAAACAGGTTCAATTGAATTAACCTGTGGTAATACGGCAAAGTTATATTCCGGTGCAGGGTTATGAGTAGACCATTCAAGAGAACGAGCATCCCATGGATCTGAACCGATGTTTCTTGGAGAGTAACGTACGCTGTAGTACACGTTATAGACGATTACTACAAAACCTACAGCAAGTCCTGCTGCACCAATGAATGAAATCATATTCATCAACCCGAATCCAGTTGATTCAGAATATGTGTACATACGACGTGCTTGACCATCTAATCCACTGAAGAACATTGGCATAAAGGCAACTAATGTACTCATTGTAATGATCCAAGCTGAGATCTTACCAAGCTTTTCATTTAACATGAAACCGAACATTTTTGGCCAGTAGAAATGCAGACCAGCTAGCATCGCGAATACAACACCAGGAATAATAACCATATGGAAATGGGCTACCAAGAACATTGTATTATGGTACTGGTAATCGGCTGCTGACATACCAAGCATTACCCCAGTAACACCACCGATAGTAAAGATCGGTAAGAATAGTACTGAATAAATCATTGGAGTGGTAAATGTAATCTTACCTTTCCAAAGCGTGAACAACCAGTTGAATATCTTAACTCCGGTTGGAACAGCAATCGCCATCGTTGTGATAGAGAAGATACTGTTTGTAAGTGCTCCTTGACCCATAGTAAAGAAGTGATGCACCCATACTAAGAATGAAAGAAGCGAGATAAGAACCATTGAAGCTACCATTGATTTATAACCATATAGGTTACGTTTGGCAAAGGTTGAGATAACCTCACTATAAATACCGAATGCCGGCAAGATTAAGATATAAACCTCAGGATGTCCCCAAACCCAGAAGAAGTTGGCCCAAAGCATATCCATACCGCCACCAGTTGTTGTAAAGAAGTGGGTTCCGAATAATCTATCCATTGTTCCCATGATAAGCAACACTGTTAATACAGGGAAAGCGAAAACAATGATTAAGTTAGTGATTAAAGCTGACCAAGTAAACATTGGCATTTTCATCAATGTAATACCAGGTGCTCTCATTTTCAGGATTGTAGTGATGAAGTTAATACCCGTCATCAATGTACCAAGACCTGAAATCTGAAGAGCGAACATGTAATAATTCGAGCCTACCGACTCACTGAAGTCATTACCTGCTAGTGGGAAATAAGAAGTCCAACCTGCATCAGGAGAACCACCGACTACGAATGAAATGTTTATTAACATCGCACCCATAAAGAATAACCAGAAACTTAGTGCATTTAGACGTGGGAATGCTACGTCACGTGCACCGATTTGAAGCGGAACAACGATGTTCATGAACGCCATGATAAATGGCATTGCCATGAATATGATCATTACGACACCATGTGTCGTGAAAATTTCATTATAATGCTGTGCATCTAAAAGAGTGTTATCTGGTACGGCAAGTTGTGCACGCATCATGATAGCATCTGCGCCACCGCGGAAAAGCATGGCTAAAGCAGCAATTATATACATGATACCGATACGTTTATGGTCAACCGTTGTTAACCATTCACGCCAAAGATAACCCCATTTTTTGAAATAGGTCAAACCAGCAATTATGGCAAGCGTAGTAAGACCAATGGCAACCATCGATGCGTAAATCGCAAGACTTGGATGAGGTACGGCAAATCGATCAAAGAATTCCATACTATCGTGACTCCTTTTGGAAATTTATTGTTTACCCTGTAAGGTTAGTTGTATAACTAACCCCACATCTTAATGATTGCTATGTTCTTCGTGCTCTTCGTGCTCTTCGTGTGAATCATGTCCTTCGTGTGAACCTTCGTCTGATCCATGATCATGTCCACCATTTTCACCCTCAGGAGCAGGACTGAATTCTAGATGAGTTCCAGTGTAAGTGGATGTACCAAGATGACCTGGTTCTAATAACTCATCGAATTTATCTTCTGTAAGAGGTTTAGCAGTTTGATGCACTTCATCTACCCATTCATCAAACTCGGCTTCAGGCATTGCTGTAACGTTGAACGTGTTCTCAGCGAATCCTTTACCACTAAAGTTTGCGTTTCTACCCATGTATTCACCTGGTTCGTCAGCTGCTAGGTGCAGAGTGTTAACCATGTCGCTCATTGCGTATTTTTGACCACCAAGTTGTGGAATCCAGAAACTTGTGATTGGTCCATAAGAGTAAAGTTTGAATTCAAGCGGACGGTCTGTTGGAATGTATAAATAGTTAACCGTTTCAATATTTTCTTCTGGATAACTAAAATGCCATTTCCAGTTAGATGTTGAAGCGTAAACAACCAAAGGCTCTTTATCTTCATATCCTTCAGGTGTTGCCTCTACTTTATAGTTACTTTGAGTAGAAACAATAGAAAGGAAACCTACAATTAAAATTGGAACACCAACACAAATTGTCTCTACTAGTTTACTTCCTTCAATATGAGGCGGTTCGTAATCCTTACTTTGTTTAGAAGCTCTGTACTTGACTAACATATAGATTAAAATTCCAAAAACGACTAGAACGATAATCGACATTAATCCAATAGATAACATTATGTCCTTAGCTTGCGTTTCAGCTTGAGGCCCTTTTGGATCTAAGACCATTAATGGTTCGCAGCCTGTTAACACTGTGGCAACAGTAAAAAGGATGGTTAAAAAAGCCCACTTTATTTTCATCGTGCTACCCCTCTCTTAGTATAATATATTTGACATTGGTAATTATTCGGAGAAAACATTTACCAATCTTTAAACCTCTTATTCTCATATCTTAGTTCCAAGTGGAAAAAAAGACAATATGAAATGAAGAATGTCATAAAAAGTTCATTTAAAAACCGTAAATATGTGGTAAATGAGCAGTTATATTGTATTATTTTTTTCTTATGCCCTATAATAAATCCTTATAATGAAAAACGAGACAGCTTCCCAAAGTACAGGATTGTCCCTACCTATGTCTATTTTATTTTATATTAATATAGTGAAATAAACAATTGTAACATTATACATCATGGGGAAATATGCCTCAAAATCACCTCTAATGTTAAATATTTCACAATATTAGTAGGATAATATGTCTAATCTGGTATAAACATCCTTTTTCTTCACTTACTTATTTTATTCTGATATAAATTATTGTAAGTGTTTTTCCCTTAGCCATTGTGGAAACTAAAAAATCATACTTTTTTATCATTACCTGCATACAGTTTTTTTAAAGTAAATAAGCGTTTCTTCTATTGAAGAAACGCTCTACTCTCCTAATAAAAAAGAAGAGGCTGTCTAATAAGTCCCTAAAATAAAACAGGTGGAGAAAAACGAGTTGTTTTTCTCCACCTGTTTTTCTATTTCTATAATAATTTACTGAAAGT